>JAGART010000051.1 GCA_017622115.1 Clostridia bacterium | reverse complement strand
CCCTTGACCTGCCGACTATCATTGAAAACGAGGAAGAGCCGCTTACAGAAGACAACATTGAATACTTGACAAGCGAAGCAGCACCTGAAACTGAAGCTCCTTCAATACTTGTACTTGCTGTACGTACGCTGTGTTTACCATTAATCAAAACTAAATAGTAACTATTTAAGTTAGCAACAGTACTAACAGCGTCCCAACTAATATTTACATTATTTCCGCTAGCACTAAACTGAACATTTTGAACTGATTGATGCTTAAAAGTATTTCTAAATGAATAAACTTCTGAAACAATACTATTTAAGTGTTTATCATCAGCACTATCAGCAATCGCTTGAATAGTAATCAAAAATACTTTTGGCTCACTATACAAACTTACCACAGAAGAAACTTTTTGAATATCAGTAATTTCTTGTCCTGCACTAATTCCCTCTGGTTGGTCTATTGTAAATGTTGTGCTATCAACTGTAATTATGTAAGATTCTGCATTTTCAACAGCAGTCCACTTAAAAGTAATCGGTGAAGTATTGTTGTTTTCATCTTGTTTTTGACAAGTTGTGATAACTGGTGTTGCAAGACGTGTTTTGTGTACAAATTGATATGCAGCACTTTGGTCTGAATTTTGATAATAACGACTATTAGAAAGTGTTGTAATCTTAAACGCATACTTGCCTGCTTGTAGTCCAGCCTCTGTAAGTTTATCTGTAATTGTAAGTCGAGTTTGTTTATCCGCCCCCACAGTTACATACAACACTCTTTCGCCTAATTCAAGTTGACCTGCAACTTCTTGTGCAGGATAAACCTCAATAAAGTATCCATAAACAGCACTAGAATTTACCGCTTGCCAACTGATTGTATAAATCCCCGCACTCTCACCAACTACAATTCCCTCTGGTGTATTGAGTTTTGTAATGGCTTGTGCTGGTGCAGAATATTCCGAGAAATCACTATTTATGATATATTCACTACTATCAACACACGCTTGAACTTTAACAGCAAATTCTTTGTAAGTTGCCTCTAAACTAGAAAGTTCAAACGGATAATAGTTGTCTTTGTAATTTTGAACTGTTTTAAAGTCAATATATGTACTTGTTACATCATCAGGGTTTGTTTTGCCACCGATTTTAATATTATATGTTGGAGTATAACCAGATGGAGCAACTACTTCGTCCCATTCAATAATTAAACTTGTACCCTCTTTTACTAATCTAATAGTACTACTATCAGGAGTGGCAAGTTTGTATTGAACTCTATAATCTATTTCGTTACTCTTTTTAGTAAATGTTTCTACACCTTCATTTGTTTTTGGTGTAGCAATAATATAAACTTTGTGGTCGCCGAGTTCATCACCCACCCCCAACTCTTTAAGGTTTAAGCGATAAACATCTTCATTTTCATATTCGCTATAAGCAATAGTTTTTACAAGTTGATTATCAAGATAAACATCATATTTTTGTACAAAATAATCTGTTTCCCACGTAATAATTTTGTCAGTACCTTGTTGATTTGGAGTAGTAAAAGTACTACTAATCACAGGTGCATCAATAGAATTAATTTTATAGTAATATTTAGGTTCACTAAATTCACTGTCCAAAATGTATTCATTGCGTAAATTTGTCGCAACATCAACAGAAGTAGCCTTTACACTCACAGCAAAGTGAGTAATCTGGCTATTTTGTTGTAAAAAGGTTGTAAAATCAAACTCGCTTGTAATTGAGTGGCTTGTTTGTACTTCGTTGTTTCCATAACGAATTTGAAGTACATAACTTTTTGCCCCAGATACAGACCCCCAGAACAAAGCAGAATTTGTGAGTTCCAAATCTTGCGGAATTCTTAACTGCAAAGTTTTAACTTTAAATACTGTTTCACTCAACGTAGAGTTACAACTTGGCAAATTGTGCAAAGCCTGTACAGCAAAACCTTGCTTACCTACATTTGCATAAGCACTCATATCTACGGTTGTACCACTAACAACTTTTGTTGGCGAACCATTAACATAGATTTGATAACTAACAGCATTAGGCACAGCATCAAATGTCAACTTCCAATTATCATCAATACTAACATTAACAGGAGCGTCAAGCATAGTTGCTAACGTTCCGTTTGGTTTATTGTCTTTTGGAATAAGCAAAAGAATTGTACCTACAATAGCCAAAAGCAATACAACAGAAACTATTATAGAAATTGTAACCTTTGCACTTCGATTTGAACTCATACGAGCAACACCTCTTTTTTACATTTTGTAACAGTTTGTAATAAATTTTACCTATTAAAACTATTATCTCTAAATATTATACTAAAATACACAATAAAGGTCAATAAAATACAATATTTTTTATAAAATAAAAAAGAGATTTTTTTCGCTATTTTTTTAGCCTTGACAAAACAGTAAAATTCTGCTAAAATAAGCCAAATTTTAGAGGTTTTTTATGGCACAAAATTTAGTACAATATCAAAAAAGTAAAATCATTGACTACAAAATCGGGATTGAAAATAAGACTTTGCAAAAAGAATTTAGCACTATTATCAATCTATCAAAAGAGGCTAAACAAAAACTTATTCAAGACTTCCCTTGTGATGAATACTCTTTATTTTTAGCAATTCAAACACAAGAAATGCGTAATCACGCATACAAAGGAATGCCTTGGAATTTTAACCTACTTAACGAAAATGACATCAACTCAAAAGTTATTTGTTCCGCAACTCGCTTTAACTTTTTAAGCCTAATTCAACAAGGTTTAGGCAAAATTTATGATGATATGCTCACAGCAGGGCTACAAACAAGTTCGTTTGCAATTTATGCTCGCCGTGATGGCTATACCGAAATTGCTGGATTAGTTACTGGAATAAAAGAAAACAAAAACTCACCTATTACTTATCTTTATGCAGTTAATCCTGAATGGAAACTTGGCAAACACATAGAAACTTCTCAATCAAGATAATATTATGCAACATACTATGCAACTTATTTTACGCATAGTTTTTCTTTTATTTAAGCAAAATCAACAATTTTACCGAAACTAATTGTTTTTTAGCAAAATAAAAAAGCCTTGTTTAACTACAAGGCTTTTTTGCTATATAATAACCCCACAACCACAAAAAATTGCTAGGATTAATATAATTAATTGTGGTTCAAACTTAACCGCTTTTGCTTGAATAATTTGCACAACATAAACAGCAATAGCACCAAGCAATACAGCAGCACCAATCCAGTAAAAAATAGTGAAACATACACCAACACCGATAGCCATAAACATTCTAGCAAGAACCATTAAAGCAACTGAAATAAGACTAAACAACACACAGAAGTTATTTAAAGTTGGCTCAAATTTGATACCATCCTTTGGGTCTTCAATAGTTACACGTTCCTTTTGTGTTTTAACTGGTTTTTGTACTACTTCTTCCTCATCATCATAGTAGTCATCTTCAAAGTCATCATAAATTTCGTCAGGTTGAACCTTTTTAATTTTTTCTTCATCTGCAAACATAATTTTCAATCTCCTTTTTCCTATACTTATATTATAGCATAAAACGCAAAAAATTGCAATACCCTTGGTCAAAAAATTTATAATTATTCACACAAGATGTATTTTATTCTTTAAATTAATGGTCTTGAATTACTTTCATCAGCAATCGCCGCCCACGTATTACGTCCCACTATTCCGTCTGCAATTAGCCCATTTTCCGCCTGAAATTCTTTTACAGCCTGCTCGGTCTGTGCACCAAAAATTCCATCTATTGGGCCTACGTTATACAATTTACTATACAACTTCTTTTGTAAATATTCAACTTCCGCACCATAATCCCCACGCCTTAAAACTCGTGCTTGCGGTGTAAAATTATTTAATTTGTACCACGTAAGTCGCCCAACAATGCCATCAGCATCTAGCCCATTTGCTTGTTGAAATGCCTGCACAGCAGCACGAGTATTTGCACCAAATACACCATCAACATTACCTACCGCATAGCCATTCGTTTTAAGTAAAAATTGCAAGTATCTTACAAAGTTGCCACGACTGCCTGTGCGTAATGTTGGAAATGCTTGGTCTGCTATGTCAATATATTCTACATTAAAATATTGACAAACACCCCTACACGCAGCACGACCTACACGTGTGTAATAATCTGGGTCTAGCATAAGTTTTGCTTCTCTAAAATTAGTCATAAACCCACATTCCATTAAACACGCTATACAATTTACATTAGAGAGCATTCCAACATCTAATGCCATAACTCCACGACCATTTAAACCCGCCTCCAACAATATACTAGAATAAACTAAATCTGCAAAGTTGCGAGATTGCGTTGGAAAAGGATTAAGCGGTGAATAATATCCCTCAATCCCATTAGCATTATTAAATGTCATACCATCACCAAACGCATTGTACGCAAATGTAACCACAGCATTTGCACCTGCTCGATTTACTGTAACTACCCTATTTGATACACTCAAATCTTGCCTGTTTGGCTTCACATCTAATATTCTAAATCCTATTCGCAAACAATCCGCTAAAAAAGCATTTTTTGCATTAAAGTTGAATTCATTTTCATAAATTTGTCTATCTATGTACGGCATCATTGGAGTACGTTTTCCCGCTGTCGGCGGATTTACTCCGTGCTCATCATTACCCGCAATTAAATAATTTTGTGGATTATTATAAGGCATAAGTCATTCTCCCATAAGTGTTTTAAATAACTTATGCTATTTGTTTTAAAATTGTGCGTAGCGAATAAAAAAGTTCGCCTAAAAGCGAACTCATAAACAATTATTCTTTATCTTCTTCCCAGCAGTCGCAACCACAGTTGTCATCTTCTGTACAATCGCAGTGGTCACCACAACCGCAACCACAACCACAAGGCTCATAGTCTTCTAATTCGTTGAGTTCTTTTAATACAAGATTAATGTCGATATTGTGCACTTCGCAAGCATCAATCAATGCTTCCGCTTGGCTCATAGGGCAACCACAGCAGTGCATTCCAAACCCTTCCAAAACAAAACGTGCGTTTGGATTGAGTGATAAAATTTCTCCCATAGACATTTCTTCGTTAAATTTCATAATGTACTCTCCTTAAAAAAGAATGGTTATATTATATACAATATTAATAAAAAACGCAACTCATTACAGCAATTTAATTAGAATTTAAATTAATTTTAGGCAATTCGATTGCTTTTTCTTCACTTTTTTTATTTTGATTTGCTAATTGCTCAAAAGGATTTGTTTTTGCTTCCGCTTGATTAAATCCATTTAACTTGTTATCACGCAATTCTTGTTCAAACATAGCCATCATTTCACGACCGAATTCTGCCTTTTTAACCCTAAAATTGATGACTTTTATACCATACTTATTAAAGTTCTTTTCCACACGTGCCAAAAGAATTTTACTAGCATTTTCTTGATTGTATAATTCGTGAGGCTTGCTTATTTTTGCCCAGTCCAACCCCTCATTTGCAAAATCGCACAAATACTTCCTAATACGTGGTAAAGCCTTTGTGTTGTCTATTTTTGCCCATTCAAGTTTCAACAAACTAATCATTTTTGCAGGTTCAACACATTGAATATCACACTCACCGCTCAACAATACACCAAATCGCTTGTAGCCTTTCGCCTTTTTGTAGATTAAATTTGTTTCCCATTGCTGATTTATAAAAATTTCTTTGCTAACAAAATAAATATCACACTTAAAACTATTTTGAAACACCAACTCTTGCTTACTGCCACTCTTTACAACTTTGCTTTTATCCAACTTCAACGTGTTTGTTACACGTGGCAAATTAGGAATTATCAATTCCCATTCACCCTCTGTAAACACATCTTGTGGCTTGTCATTTACAACAATAACAGCCCAGTAATTTGCTGGTACTTTTAACTTTTGCCCTAACTTTACCTCAATTAAATTGCTAGACAAAGGCTGAATAAACGCATTTGTAAATTTTTCTGGTAATCCCAAAATTGCTTCTTCTTTTTCTTTCTTTTTAAACATCTACACACTCCTATATTTTATAGTATAGCATATCATTTAAAAATAATCTAATTATTCGCTAAAATTTGCAAAAAATTTTAATTGTAATTTTTTTCGCCTTTGCATATATTATACAAATTAAAATTAAGGAGCAAATATTATGCAAAACTTTACTCAAATTATAGGTATGCCTGTAATCTCAATTTTTAATTGTGAACTTATAGGCACAGTGATTAATATGCAAATTTCCAAAGATAATAAACACATTAAATACTTGATAATTTCTAGTACTGATGAAGAAACAACTTACCTACTTTCGCCAAAAAATGTATATGCTGTAAATTCCGTTGTCTTAATCCGTAACAAACAACACCTTTCAGTTACAAATGAATTAATGCAAAGCAATTTAATCAATACTTCCGCCTTTGGTCTTTCTGGCAAATCTTATGGTGCTGTAAAAGAAATTAACCTAAATGATAATTGGCAAATTACTCAAATTATTACAGAGCAAACTTTACCAAATGCCCAGTTACTCCATTTTACACAATCGCTTTCAATTTTTAATGATACTGATAAAAAATATTCAAAATCAACTTTTGCCCCCAAATTAACAGAACCCCAACAAATACCTACTCCAACTACTCAAATTGTAACCGCACTTGCTGAACCACTCGAACCTACTCAACCTACACAAAATACCATTTTGCAAAATAATGTTTCTACACCTCGTACAATAATTGCAAAATTACCTAAAAATTTTAGAGTACCAAATATCGTTGGAGAAGTTACTATCAAAAAATAAAAAAGCGAATTGATTTCGCTTTTTTACTTTTCCTGACTAAATCTATTTTGTTTTTATTGTGTCATTGCGAAGAACATTTATGTTCTGTGGCAATCTCGCCTTTTATTTATTAGTTTTTTAAGTTGCGAGATTATCACGGCTTGCAATCAAGCCTCATAATGACAAATATTTTAATTTATTATTTTTCTACTATTTATTCACCACACTCGCAGAGTGTGGCACTACGAGCACTATTAGTGTGAGTTATCTCTCCCTCCGCCACTTCGTGGCACCTCCCTCGTCAGATGGAGGCATTTTAAGGGATTAGTATTTTAAAAATTTTATTAGGTATTCTGTCATTGCGAAGTTTACAAAGTAAACTGTGGCAATCTCGCCTCTTTTTTGTTTTTTATAATGCGAGATTATCACGTCGCTTCGCTCCTCATAATGACAATCTACTTATTTATTATTTTTTATAAGGAAAACAAATATTTAATAAAATTAATTTTACTTATTATTAATTATTTAAGTCATCATTTAAATTAGATGAAGAAATTAATGCAAATTTTGCTACGATTGTTTTACCCAAAATATCTTGAATATTTAAATCCACAGACATTTTGCTAGCATCTACTATTTGCGTATCGCCCACGTACCAACCTAAAAATTGATAACCTTTATATGCTACTGCGCTAAAATGAATTGTTCCACTCAAATCATCTATATCATAACCGCCCATACGCACCTCACCGCCTACTGTTGCACGTGCGTTAATATCGCTACGTTCAAACACCGCAGTATATATGCTATTTTGTGTGAGAGTG
>JAGART010000050.1 GCA_017622115.1 Clostridia bacterium | reverse complement strand
TCAGCATCAAATCCTCTATTGAGCAAAACTTGCCTACGCATTTCATCACAAAGGAAAGTAATGCTTGCACCGATATCACTAGGTTCTATTAAAATATCATCTCTTTTAAATTCATTTTTTAAAACCTTATAATTATCGGTTATAAACTGCATTACTCGATTATAAATAACTTCATAATCAAAACAACTTTTATTAAACTTTACAGTTACAGCACACTCATTAGCCAAATCATTATTAATTAACTGCAAGATTTCATCTCGTTTATTTTGCTCTAACGGAGCATTTTCAGGATACACAAAACTAATAATTAATTCATCACGTGCTTTATTATAAACAGCATTATCTAATTTCAAAATATTTTCACTTATGCCCAAATCTCTAATCTTTTGAATAGTACTCACAACTCTCTCCTAAATAAACAAATGATATAAATCCACAAATATAACTAACGCAAACAAAATAATCAATCCAACGAAGTGAATATATCCCTCAACTTTTCTACTAATCGGTTTACCTCTTATCCATTCGATTGTCGTAAACACCATACGAGAACCATCTAACGAAGGAATTGGCAAAAGGTTAAACACAGCAAGGTTAGCAGCAATAAAAGGCAAGAAGACAAACAAGTTAGCAATATTCATTTGAGAATATTCTGCAATAGTTGAAATCGTAGTAAATGGACCACCAATTTCTGCTATACCTATACCACCAGTCAATAATTGCCACAAGAAAACTAACACTTGCCAAGCAAAACCAGCAGCAACAGGCACACAACGTGTAATAGCCTCTATAAAAGTGTGTTGATATGGAGTGGTAGAAAATCCTACATACAAACTTTCTTTTGGTTTACCATCTTCACCCACTTCTGTATAAACATAAAAGTTTGCAACTATTTCTTGCAATTCCCCATCACGTTCGACAGTCAAAACTAAATCATTATATTGTTTATATTCTTTATCATCAATAACAACAACATTACAATTTGCTTTTTCTTCTGCTGTCATATTTGCATAGTGATTGTTAAGTAAGTTGTTTGCAGTATTACCTGGTATAAAGTCTATTTTTACATCATCAATTTCACGAATTATATCGTTAGTTTGCAAAATTGCAGGGTCTTGAAATTGATTATTTACACTTGCCACTTTCGGCACATCATAACCAAAACCTACTAACAAAATAAATGCAAAAACAATAGCAGATAAAAAGTTAAATAACACCCCACCAAACAAAACTATAAGACGTTTCCACGGAGCTTTATTATTAAAAGCGTTTGGGTCAGCATCATCTTCATCTTCACCAGCAAAAGCACAATAACCACCGAGAGGTATAATCCTAATACTAAAAACCTCACCTGATTTCATTGTACGCTTAAAAATAGCCTTACCAAAACCTATTGCAAATTCATCAATTTTAAAACCAAAAATCTTACCAAAAGTATAATGACCTAATTCGTGTATAGTAATCATCACAAGCAACACGAGTAAAGCCAATGCAACATAACCGATTGTAGTCATTACACTAGCAAATGAAGCAATTAATGCAATCAAGATTGAACCTCCTTATAAAAATTAATGCGGGTAATTACTTGCCCGCATTTTTATTATATTCATACTAGCCGAATAGTATGATTAAGAACATAAATACAAATACAGCATTTACAAGCATTCCATTATATCTATCCATTATTCCGCCGTGTCCTGGAATTAACTGACTAAAATCTTTAACTACTGCTCTACGTTTAAATAACGAACTAAACAAGTCGCCAGCCATATTGAATATTCCACAGAATACACCGCCGAGCATAAATGTCCAAATAGAAATATTAAGAGAAGCAAACAAACCATTGTAAATACTAAATGCATTAAAAATCACATAAACTATAATACTTGCGATACAAGCACCAGCAATACCACCAATCAAGCCTGTCCAAGATTTGCCCGGACCTAATTTTGTAATACTGATTTTAGGTCCTCCAATAAATCTACCAGAAAGCATAGCAAAAGTGTCCGCAAACATAGTAGTTGCAAAAAGCAATACCAAACCGAGTAAGCCTAAATCAGCACCAGAGTTACCATAATATTCACCAACACCTGAAATACTTAATGCGTTGAAGTGATTTACAATAAAGGCAAAACTCATCAAGAATGTAGGCCACAAGCAAACGAACATTGTATTCATAGATTTAGAGAATGAGTAGTACAATAAAGAACCATTGTAACCATCTCTAGCCTTTGAATTAACACCATATTTATGGAAAATTAAAGGAATTGCAAACAACACAACAGCCATTACCACTAAAATTGCAAGATTTAACAAAATGAAGTGATAATAATTTAAAGATGTATTTGCTGTTATAGCTATACACATAAACGATAATATAGGATAC
>JAGART010000049.1 GCA_017622115.1 Clostridia bacterium | reverse complement strand
ATAGACTTGGAAATAATCAATCAAGTGAGGGCAAAGATGTTCCTGCATATGTGGGTTCTTCAAAAGAAAAAGAATATTATATAGACGAAAGTGGTAATTTGGCAATAAGGGATGATACTTTTATACTTCCTTTGACAGAAGAAGAACTTAAAGCATTAGAATCAGGTAAAAATATAGCAGACAAAGAAATTGATGCAAATGCAGTTGCAGAAAACGTAGAGCAAAATGAAACAATTTTACAACAGCAAGACTTTGATTCACTTCCAAAGAATGTTCAAGATGTAATTGATTATCAATCACCAGAAGTGATTAGAAGAAGACAAGAAGCCGAAGCAAAAGAAGCAGAAGAAATTGTTAATAAATATCAAGAACAAAAAGAACAAGAAAAACAATCTAAATTAGACGCAGTTAATAAAAACTTTGAAAAAATTACAAAACGTTATGATGACATTGATTTGAGAGCGACAGAAAAGTCTGATGAAGAAATTCTTCAAGATATAACTCAACGTTCAAAAGAAATCTATTATGCTAATAAAGCAAAAGAAGAACAAGTAGTATCTCAACAACAAGAAGAAGTTGCTCAAACAGTAGAGCAAGAGAAAAATACGCCTAAAACTTATTCTACAAGAGAATTTAGAAAGAAACTTGCAAAAATAGCAAGAGAAAGAGAAGCGAAAGCAGTTCAAAATCAAGTAGAACCAGTTCAAGAAGTTGCAGAAACTGGAACAACTACAAGTCAAGAACCAAAAGAAATAGAACAAACTACTCTTGATGCTTTTGATGCAAGACGTGAGAAAATTGAAAATGAGATGTATGTAGAAATTGAGCAAGACCTCATAAAAAATGAAAAACCTACAAATCCATTTGTAAAATTTGCAGGTGATATACCTACTCAATTTATTGGTCGTCAAAAAGGTGAAAAACTTGCTCCAAAGAGCGTGCTTTCATATTGTGGTGATTTATTATTAGATGTTACAAAAACTTATGCTAGCGAACACTACAAAGATGTAGAAAAGAGTACTCTTATAAGCAATAAAGCAAATGACAGAAAAGTAAAAGAAGAATACTTAAAAGAAGCAAAAATTAGTGAAGAAAAAGGAAAAGTTGGTGCTGTTTGTTATGTTATTATGGATAACAAACTTAAAAAGAAAACAGATACAAAACACACTCCTGAAAACTTCCCAACAGAGTTTAAATCAGTAGATAGTTGTATTGAAGTTGTTCACGATATAGCAAGAGAAATCAAAAACTTCCGTGAAAACAACCCTAGCTATGTTGCTAAAAACTTTATTAAGAGTTCAGCAGATGCTTATTATATGTCTTTGGCAGAAAAACAACAAGGTGTTGCTTCTCAACATATGACAAAGAGTCAAAAAGTTGAAATGGGTAAAAATATTGTAATTGCTGGTATCAAAGACAGAATTTATGGAATTCTTGATGATGGTGTAATCGGCGCAAAAGCAAACGAAACAAGTGCTTGTTTAAGTAATATCGAATTAGGTGATGTTATTAAAAGTAGCAGAAGTAAAGACTTAAAGTTTGTATCTACATTAGATGACTTTTTAGATTCAGACAAAAGTCAATCAAGACAATAATAAAATTTTAGGAGTAATACATTATGGAAAAATTAACACCAGATAATCCAAAAGTAGTTGAAATGAGTTATAATGTATTTGAAAAGATTTTAACATCTATCGAATACACTACAAAAGAAGAGTTGTTGAAACTTGCTGACATTATGGTAAATAAAGTTCAAGATGAAAAATATCCTGAAATTTTGAAGTTGGCTTATGCTGATGCACGTAGAAAAATTGATATTTTGAGTTTAGAACAACTTAATGAAATCAAGACTATAATCACTACTGACTAATTAATGTCTATATAAAAAGAGCAGATTAATTTAATCTGTTCTTTTTTTTGTTTTTGATAATAAATACAATGTATGCAAAATTATTTGATTTTGTGATTGATTTAGGTTATAATATCTTTTAGAGGTAATATATGACAAAAACAAATTTTATCGTTAGTTTTTTTGCAGTTATAGCGTGTTTATTTGCGTGCACACCTTTTGCTTGTGTGTATTCTACTCCTGCTGGGGCGGAAAGTGCAGTCTATACAATTTCTTATTTAGATTCTAAAACACAACAAAGTATAGATACAACAAATTCGACAACAATTACAAGTGATATTTTGCCATATTATTTGACAAAACCAACACAAAATAAAACAGGTTATAATTTTGATTACTGGGGATATGATAGGGTAAATCCTCTTTCTTATGATGAAACAAATGATGCTTATTATATTAAGGCTGCCGATTTAAGTATTGCACAAAATAATAGTTTAGAGATTATTGCCTATTGGACACCTATTGAATATGCTTTAACATTTGTTTATGATATTTCTGGTGTTGTTGACCCTGTGAATTTTTATACAGCAGAAGATAAATCTTACAATATAGAAGATGAAATTGATTTTGCACAAAAAGATAACCAACCACGCAAAAATGGTTACGAATTTGTTGGTTGGTATAGAGAAAGTGCTTTTGAAAATAAAGTTGAAGCAATAAATGCCGGCAATACTGGCGATATTACGTTGTATGCAAAGTTTACAAAACTTGATTTAGTTATAACATTTGCAGATGAGGAATTTGAACCTATTCATTTTGAATTTGGTGTATATGCTTACGATAAAAATGGACAAGAGGGAGTTTTGCAAGATAAAACACCTACAAAAGAAGGATATACTTTTGAGGGGTGGTACACAAATCCAAATTATGGCGACAACAACAAGATAGGCGCAAATTATGTTTTTCAAGAATCAGTAACTTTGTATGCAAAATGGCATAAAAATCCTAGTCCGTTATGGTGGATTTTGTTTGGTGTATTGTGCGGTGTTACAATTATTGCGTTTGCAATTTGGTATTTTGTGATGCGTCCAAAGAAATTGTTTTAAATTTTTGTTTAGTTGATTGTCCTCCACGAATATGTTTTTCAGAAAAGTTGAGTTGCGCAATAGCACTCACTTTTTTGTATTTTTCAGGAGAAATTTCTGGCAAAAATTTGTGTAAATAGTTGTGTATTGTGCTTTTGCCGATACTAAAATATTTTGCACAAGCCCTTACTGTTGTGCGATTTTTAATATAATAATCTGCTACTAAATTAATTGTATAGTTATGTGGTCTTTTCATTTTCACCCCTTTTGAATAATAAAATATGCTTTTAATTTCGTAAAAGTGACAAAATTTAGCAAATTTTTAGGTGATAAATAAAATTGTTCTCAATGTATTGTAAATTTTTTAAATTTTTGCTATTATATTATAAATTTTAAGGAGAATAAAATGAAAAGCACAGAGGGAAAAATTCGTAAAGTAGTAGAACAATACGATATGATAAATGATGGTGATAAAATTGCAATAGGTTTGAGTGGGGGGAAAGATAGTCTTGCTCTATTAACATTACTTGCAAGATTGCAAAGATATTATCCTAAAAGGTTTCAATTAGTTGCTATTACTATTGATTTACACAATGGTAATTCTGATTTTTCTAAAATTACCGAATACTGTAATTCGTTAGGTGTGGAGCATAAGATTATTCCATCAAGAATTTATGAGTTGCTGTTTGAAGTACGAAAAGAAAGTAATCCGTGCAGTCTTTGTACTCGTATGCGTAGAGGAATGCTTGCTAACGAGGCAAAAGCGTTGGGGTGCAATAAACTTGCTTTGGGACATCACGCAAACGATTTAATTGAAACTTTCTTTTTGTCGTTGTTTTACGAAAGTAGGCTAAATACTTTTGCTCCCGTTACAAATTTAGACCGTTCTAAAATAACAGTTATTAGACCTATGCTTTTGGTTTGGGAAAAGGAAACAACAGCATTAACAAAAGATTTGCCTGTGTTTTTTAATGATTGCCCAGCAGATAAAAATACTCAACGAGAATTTATAAAAAAATATATCGCATCATTAGCACCTCATATAAAGCAAGTGCACGAGCATATTTTGAGTGCTCTTACACACCCAGAACGCAATAATCTTTTTGATGATAAACCAAATTTTAACGAAAATAATGAATAAAAGAGTCTAGTTAGGCTCTTTTTTTGTTTCTGCTTTTTTAAGTTGATTGTGTATAAATTGAAATGCTTTTGTGAGTGCTTGCGTGCGGGCTTTTAATTCTATATTTACAAAAGCGTGTCTTGCATCTAGGCGGTTTTTAGGGAAAATTAAACTTGTTACAGGTACGTTTAATTCTGTTAATTTATCAATAAGTCTTTCGCTTTCTAAATGTAGGCTGTCGATTTTTCCTGCGGTGATAAATGCTGGTGGGAAATTTGATGTTAAGTATGTAGTAGTTGAAAATTCTTTATAAAATTGCTCAATATTTGCACCTTTTGTTTGCAAAAAAGAATCGTGCAGTACATTACAACTTCTAAAACGCAAAGAACCTAATCGTTTTAAATCATATACACCATAAAATAGAATAACTCCTAATATGTTGATATCAATTTTCAAATCACCAGCAGTAATTCTAGAGCAAATCAAACTAGATAAATGAGCACCAGCACTATCACCAGCAAAAAAGACTTTTTGTGGGTCTATGCCTAACATATCTCGTTTTTTAAGACAAAAAGTCAAGCAATTAACTAAATCTTGATAAATTGTAGCAAAATTGCTTTCTGGCAATAAACTATAATTAATATTTATTACGATTAAACCTTGTTCGGCAAACTCTTTTGATAAGAGAGAAAACATACTTTTATCCGCAGCAGACCAAGAACCACCGTGAATGTAAAATAAAACGGGAGTTTTCGTTTGATATAAATTATTTGAAATTTTGACAGGACAATGCCAGTCAAATTGCCTTAATTTGTCTGTTTTGTTGGGAGTGTATGGTATGTTTAAAACAGACTGGATTTCATTTGTAGATTTGTCTTTGCGAATTATTTTGGAAACTAATTTTGTACCAAATCGTTCCAAAAGTAAACTTTTTTTGTTCTTTTTAGGTATTTCTGTGTAATTTTGTTCCATAAAAAACTCCTATATAATAAAATATAGCATATATTGTTTATTTTTTGCAACTTGTATAAAGTTATTTATAAAAATCAAATCTTTTTGAAAGGCTTGCGAAGATGAATGACGAAGAAATCGCCATACGAAATTATATTTAAAATTTTTACCTTTTTTATGTTGACATCGAGCAAGGAGATTGAGAAAAGATTGAGTATAAAAATAAAATTTTTAAAAACGAGCAAAATAAAAAGCTGACGAGGAAAGGGAAACTTTTTATTTTGTGAAGAGAAAGCGAGTAAAACTCGCAAGAGGAAATCTTTTTGAAAGGCTTGCGAAGATGAATGGCGAAGAAATCGCCATACGAAATTGTATTTAAAATTTTTACCTTTTTTGCTAATATGTCAACTGTT
>JAGART010000048.1 GCA_017622115.1 Clostridia bacterium | reverse complement strand
TGTTTTTTTAATTTAAAATCCACACCGCTAGATTTAATGTAGTAGCCAAACTTAACCATATAGGATAAATAAAAATTAACCAACCACTCAAATTATTTATTTTGTAAATTTCTTTAAACAACAAAAATCCAAATATTGTGTTGATAACAATCACAATATTTCCCAGTAAAAGTTGATTTAATGTAAAGAAAATTAAGCACCAAAGTACATTTAATATACCATTTATTATTAAGAAAACTTTACTTTTTGTTGTTAAGTTTTGTTGTTGTTTAATCAATACATATGCAAATAACAAATAAATAGTAGTCCAAACTATGGGGAAAATAAATGAAGGTACCCATTCATTAGGTTTTATTAAACTATTAAACCACTCCATACCTAATTGAGTAAAAAGCGTGCCAAAACCTGCAACTAATAAAATTGAACCAATAATAACTATATAATTTTTGCTCATATCATATACTATGCAAAAGTGCATAGTACTATGCGTTTTTACTAAAATTTGTTAAAAAACACGTAAAAATAAAGAAAAAACAGCATTTTTTGCTGTTTTTATAATATTTTTAAGTTGAATTCGCATTTTTCACTTACTAGACTAGCGACAAGCACAAACTGCTTCTGCAATAATTGTTTGTGTTGTTTCTTTTATCGCATTTGCTGTATTTGCAAATGTATTTTTACATTCGATAAAAGTTTGCTCACGAGATTTAAAGTCCTCAAAGACACTATCTATTCCCTCCATAAAGATAGCATCATTTTTGCCCAAGACATTTAAAATCTCTTGATAATAGATTGCGTATGCGGTTTTGTTTTCCACATAACCAAAGCCTTTTTTGTTTAATAGTTCTTTACTACTTTTTACAAAAAATACTTGTTCTTTTTTGATTTTGTCATCTAATTTACGCAAATTTTCATTTCTGGCACGCATACTTTGAAAAAGTGATGCAAGTCTAAAATTTGACTTTTCCATACATTTAATAAATTGTGCATAGTCCCCACTAAAACGTGCTGTGGCAAAAAACAAGTGTGCACGATAACTTTCTACTTCAGCATCAAAATCTATAAAGTCATCTTTTAAATCTTGTTTTACCTCCAAGGCACAATACTGACTATTAATTAGATTAACAGTAAACTCCTTGTTTTTTACAAGTTCCTCTTTAATACCTTTTACAAAACGTTCTTGACGTTTGTTGAGCATTTTATTGCTCTTTAAAACTGCTTCGTTCATAACGAAATCCCCCTTTTCCCTTTCCTTCACGCCGTCATTGTGGCAGATTTTTTTACTATTGTCAATAGGAAAATCAAAAATTTTTTAAAAAATTTGCATTTTTTTGCATAAAAATTCAATTTTTACCCAAATTTTAATAAAAAAAGCCCTAAAATTATACTTTTTAGGACTTCTGTCATTAAATAAAAATACAAATTATTATCTTTGTTGTGTTTTTTGAGTTGCTATTACTTCATTTTCAATTTGAGAGTATTCCACTATATCATTTTTAAATTCTCTATTAAACTTGTTATAGTCTTTTTGCAAATCACTAAAACAAGCGTGAATACCTTCATCAAAATTTTTCCATTTAGCAGAAACCTTATCTAACTCTGATTCTCTATAAAATGTGTTGAAACCAAATTCATTTGCTTCATTAATTTTATTAACCATTAATTGTCTGTTTTTATCAAATTGTTTATCAACAACTTCGTATTTAGTAACCAAACTCTCTACCAAATCAAAATGCTTTTTAATTTCTGAATGTGTACGCTTATAAAAAGTAACAGGCTCTGACATATTTTGTTTAAAACGAGCAATATTATCACCAAACTGAATTTTGTTGTTTTCTAAATCCACTTTAAACTTCTCTCTTACTATATAAGCAAGTTGTAAAGCAAGCCTAAAACCCTCTTGTTGAGTGATAATATCTTGTGGTAAAACTGCCATAATTTTTACACAATTATCAATTTTTGCATTAATTTCAATTAATTCTCTGCGATATTTTTCATAAAGATTTTCTTTCTGTGCCATAATTTCCCCTCTAAATTCCTTTATAATTTTATTATAACACAAAATTTAATTACTGTAAATACCCTTTTAAATATACTTTTACACTTTTTTAAAATTTAATAAAAAAGTATAAAAAATAGAAAAAACCTTTCAAAAAATTGAAAAGTTTTATCAAAAATGCACTATTTCTTTGCTTTTTTTCTATTAATTAACCAGCATATAAATTTATAAATCTCTATTACAGGAATTATAGATATAGCCACAGCAAACACTATTCCCCATTGAGCAAGAGTAAGTGGAATCATTCCAAAGACACTAGCAACACTAGGGATTGAAATAACTGCAATATTTATGCCTATACATAACACAAATGTTAACCAGTATAGTTTATTGCTAAAAATATTTGTTGCAAAAATGCTTTTTTCTGTACGCACATTTACAAGGTGGAAAATTTGAGAAATAGACAGCACTGCAAAGCATAGAGTAATAGCCAGAGCATTATCACCTGTTTGAGCCATACAAATTCCAAACGTAGCCACTACGCAAGCAGTTTGATATAAAACTTGTACAAGCATACTTCCCCAAACACCTGCGAATAATTTTTCATCTTTTGGTCTTGGAGGTTTTTTCATTGAATCTTTTTCTGCTTTTTCCACACTCAAAGACAAAGCAGGAAGCGAGTCAGTAATTAAATTGATAAATAAAATTTGTAATGCACTTAAAAATCCTAGTGCTGGATATATTAGAGTTACTAGCAATATACTTAAAACCTCTACAAGGTTTGTACCAAACAAAAACTGTATAACTTTTTTAATATTTGAATAAATTTTTCGACCTTCACTTACAGCACCAACTATAGTGGCAAAATTGTCATCTGTAAGCACCATATCTGCAACTTGTTTGGTTACTTCTGTACCAGTTTTGCCCATACCTATTCCGATATCAGCAGACTTAATACTAGGTGAATCATTTACACCATCGCCAGTCATAGCCACAACAGCACCTGTATTTTTCCATTCTTCTACAATTCGCACTTTGTTTTGTGGACTAACACGAGCATAAACGGAAACTTGTTTGATAATTTTTCTATATTCATCATCTGTTAAATCATCTAATTCTGCCCCAGTTAAAACTATATCGCCAGAATTATATATTCCCACTTCTTGTGCTATTGCTTTGGCAGTTAAAACGTGGTCGCCGGTAATCATTATAGGTTTCATTCCAGCCTCTTTACACACACGCACAGCCTCTGCTGTTGTTTCTCTCGGTGGGTCTCTCATTGCAGTTAAACCTATAAAAATAAGTTTATTTTCATCAATTTTTTCAATTTCTTTTGATTTTTTCACTTTATATGCAAACGCTAGCGAACGCAAGCCCTTACTAGAAAGTTCTGCAATATTTTGCTCTATTTCATCTTTATTAGATTTAGTGAGCGGTTGAATTTCACCATTAATTAAAATATGTGTACAACGAGAAACAATTACATCAGGAGCACCTTTTGTAAAGGCTAAAATTTCATCATCAATTTGATTAATAGTAGTCATCATTTTACGATTACTATCAAAAGGAATTTCATTTAATCTTGTATATTTTTCACGTATTTTTTCTGGATTTAATTCTATATTTTTAACACAACTAATCAGAGCCGTTTCTGTTGGGTCGCCAGTTACTTCATCTTGCTGAATAACACTATCATTACACAAAGCCATAGCATTAAATAAATGAGGATTATTTAGATTATTAAATGCGGATTTTTCGTATAATGTATTATTGCTAAAAATAACCTCTACACTCATTTTATTTTGTGTAAGTGTACCCGTTTTGTCTGAACAAATTATTTGACAACTGCCCAACGTTTCTACTGCGTGTAACTTGCGAATAATCGCTTGTTGTTTACTCATTCTAGAAACGCCCATTGCCATAATTATAGTAATTACTGTTGTTAAACTTTCTGGAATTGCAGCGACAGCGATTGCTATCGCCAACATAAGAGAATTAATAAAATCATTTGAACCTATTGCCATATTAACTATCAAAACTAATAAAGCAATAATTAATACACCTATTGTGATAACTTTGCCTAATCCGTGTAATTTTTGTTGAATAGGAGTTTTGTTATCCACTGGTTTTGTATTTAGCATTTGAGCAATTTTACCCATCTCTGTTTTCATTCCAGTAGCAACGACTACACCCAAACCACGACCATAAGTAACTACACAACCAGAATACAACATATTTTTGCGGTCGCCTAGCGGAGTATCTGGGGCTAACTTTATATTTGCTTGCTTTTCTACTTCAACAGATTCACCTGTAAGCGAACTTTCATCACACTTTAAACTATGAGATTGAGCAATGTAACAATCTGCACAAACTACATCACCTGCTTCAAGATATACGATATCACCTAGCACAATTTCTTTTGTAGGCACTTGAATTAACTTACCGTCTCTAAAAACTTTTGCAGTTGGACTACTCATTTGTTTTAACGTTTCGAGTGCATTTTCCGCTTTACTTTCTTGCACATAACCTATAATCGAATTTAAAATAACAATGGCTAAAATTATTCCTGAATCGCTCTTATTCATCAAGAATATATGGATTTAATCGATTCAGGAATAATTTTAGCCATTGTTATTTTAAATTCGATTATAGGTTATGTGCAAGAAAGTAAAGCGGAAAATGCACTCGAAACGTTAAAACAAATG
>JAGART010000004.1 GCA_017622115.1 Clostridia bacterium | reverse complement strand
TGCTTTGAATACACCGATATAAGCAGTACCTCTTGTACCGCCCCCGCTCAAAGCAAGACCTAATTTCATTTTATGTAAAACTTCGTTAGGACTTGAATCTTCAATTTTCTTTTTAGTAGGTGTTTTAAAAATATCTTTTAACCAATTCATAATATGACTCACTTTTATATGTATATGCCCTAGCAGTATATTTTAGCAAAAAATTAAGCATTTAGCAAATTTATTTAACAAAAAAATTTCTAAACTTTTTGAAATAAAATTTGAAATAAAAAAGGAATACTATGATAAAATAGTTTCCTCTTTTAAAACTTATTCAGTTACTGTTTCGTTGTTTAAACGTTCAATCGCTGCTTTAACTTCTGCAATATCTTCTTTTAAGTGCTTGTTTTGCTCTGTTAAGATTTGGTTTGTCTTTTCCAAAATTGGGAAGCGGTCTTTGTTTTGTTCCATAACTTCTTCACAATGTTGTACAGACAATCTCAAACCATCAAGCAAGTCAAGGTCTTCACTTAATTTTTTAGCTTTTTCTTCATCAATGTCAACATAGTTGTTAACACCATAAAGCATAACTTTTTTACGAGCAATTACAGCTTCACGTCTGCGAAGTTTTTCTTGGTCACGTTTTAAGTTACGTTGAACACGAGCAAGTGGAGTGTATTCCTTACGGTTGCCCTTTAAATCACGTTCGTTTACTTTAAGACGTTCTTGAAGTTTAGCCAAACGTTCTTCTAATGCTTCCAATGGGAAGTACTCATAAACATTTACAATAACCTTTTTAGGTTCTTCTGTTTCTGCAATTACAGGTGTAATAACAGTTTCAGTTTGTGCAATGCTTTCTTCTTTAACTTCTACAACTTCATCAGTTTTAACTTCTTCGATTTCTTCAATTACAAAAGGTTCTGCTTCAACAGGTTGTTCTTCAACAACTGTTTCAACTACTTCTTCTTGTTTATTTGCTTCGTACTTTGTAACTGATTCTGAATTGATTTCATTAATCATATCATCAAAGTCAAATTCTTCTTCGACAGGTGCAGAAATTTCGTCTGGTTCATCAAAAAGACTGTCAAAGTCATCAAAATCATCAAACTCTTGCTTTTTGCGTTCGATAGATTGTAAACGTTCGTTTTCTAAATCTTTTTCTTTTGCAAGAAGCAATTCATCTTCTTCATCAAGTGTTACACGTTTGTTTAAGATTTCGATTTGTTCACGTTGTGCTTCTTCTTCGTTCCAAGTTAATTTTGGTTGCTCAACATTTTGTTCAGGTTGTTGTTCTTGTTGCAAAACTGTTGGGCGAACAAAATTTTCATTTTCATCATTATTCTTAACTACTGGTCTAATTGTGTCATCTTTTTCGCTATTTCTACCACGGAAGAAAATTGAGCCTTTGCGGTTTGTAATTGACAAAACTAAATCAACAAGCAAGATAATAATAAACGCTACTGCTGCAATCAATGCAATAATTGTTAAAACATTTAAGATTGCTTCAATCACTGGTTCCATTTTTCTTTTGCTCCTTATTTTATGGATTTTGTGTTTTACACTGGTGGAAGCGATGGGAGTTGAACCCACGTCCAAACGGTGCTAGTTAAACCTTTCTACACGTTTAGTCTATTTTTGATACGAATTAGTTTAAGCGAACAGACAAACTCAAATTAAATCGCCTTGCGAAATAACTTTTCAAACTGCAAGGATTTTGAAAAGTGGCTATTGTATTGGTTAAAGCCCGCAAGCATACTCACAACGCCATCAAATACACTGCGAACTGTCCTAAAAAACTAAACTAGGACGGATTAGTAAGCGTACGCTGTACCAAAGTTGGTAGCAGGCATAACGTTTACGTTTGCTTTGTTTTCAGCATTTAAATTTAATTTCCGTTTTTAATGCAGTCGAACCTGCAACGTGCTAGATAAAACCTACATTCCGCCTGTCAAAACCAGTACGCCCCCTAATTTTAGGTTTCTAGAATCTAGTAGATTTCAACTCACGTGCTGTATCACGTTTGATATCTCTGTTTTTGATAGTTTCTCGCTTATCGTGTAACTTTTTACCACGACAAATCGCAATTTCTAGTTTTACAAGTGAACGTTCGAAGAAAAGTTTTAACGGCACAATAGTTAGCCCCTTTTCTTTTACTGCTGACTGCAACTCTAAAATTTCCGATTTGTTTAATAAAAGTTTACGAGCACGCCTTTCTTCTGGTGCAAAATGCCCTGCTGATTCGTACGTTTTTACATACATATTATTAATATATGCTTCTTCGTTACGAATTATGATAAAGGCATCATTAATACTCGTATGATTAGCACGAATTGACTTAACTTCCGAGCCAACCAGACTAACACCTGCGACAAACTTTTGCAACACGAAATACTCAAAATGTGCACGTTTGTTAGTAGCAATAACTTTCATTCCTACACCTCAATTATACCATAAAATTAATATACTTTCAATACCTTTTGCAAAAAAAACTTAAAAAAGTTTGCAATGCCAAAAAGACCTAACTTATAGGCTTTTTGTCTAAAATTTTAAAGTTAATTTGTCTTTTTCGTAAGTTTACACTCTCGACTTCTACTACCACTTTTTGACCTAATTGATAGTCGTGTTTTGTACCAGCAAGTTTAAATAATTTTTCCATTAAAATATAGTTATCATCAGGTAAATTTTCTAGCGGACACATACCTTCAACAGTATTTGGCAAGGCAACAAAAACACCAAAGTTTGTACAACCTGTAACTGTTCCCTCATAAATTTGACCAACTTTATCTTGCATAAAGTCTGCTTTTTTGAGGTCATCTACTTCACGTTCTGCTGACTCTGCCAACTTTTCTCTCTCACTTGTAATTAAGGCAGCTTCTTCTGCAAATTCAGCATAAAATTCCATTTCTTTTTTATCTTTATTACGCAAGAAAAACTTTTTAATCATTCTATGAATAAACAAATCTGGATAACGTCTAATCGGAGAAGTAAAGTGACAATAATCGACCGCAGCGATACCAAAGTGTCCTAAATTTTTTGTAGCATATCTTGCTTTTTGCAAACTACGAAGCATAACAGAGTTGATTAAAGGCTCACAAGTTTTGCCCTCAACTTGTTTTAAAAGTCTTTGCAAATCTTTTGGAGTAACTCTTTCGGGATTGTCTGCTACTTTATAACCAAATTGCCCAGCAAATTGAAAGAAATCAAACATCTTTTCGCCATCTGGTTGCTCGTGTACACGATAAAGAAAAGGAATTTTTTCTGCATTACACGCCAACGCAACAGTTTCGTTTGCGATTAACATAAATGACTCAATAAGCAAATGTGCTTCGTTTCTTTCAAACAATTTAACATCTAAAACGTGTCCAGCCTCGTCCATTTCAAATTTACATTCTGGCAAGTCAAAATTAAGTGCCCCACGGTGCTCTCTACGTTTAATTAACAATCTATGCAACTTTTGCATTGACTTAAATTTATCTACTAGATTAGCATATTTTGCACAAGTTTCTGGCTCATCATTTAAAATAGCAAATACATCATCATAAGTCATTTGCTCACGAGATTTTATTACACCTTCACAAATCTCATAATCAAAAACTTTACCTTTCTCATCTATTTCCATAATAACGGACAAAGTAAGTCTTTCTACCTTTGGATTAAGACTACAAATTCCATTACTCAATTCTTTTGGAAGCATTGGATAAACTTCGCCAGGAAAATAAACACTTGTACCACGCTTGTATGCTTCTTGGTCAAGCGGAGAGTTTGGCTTTACATAATGACTAACATCAGCAATATGAACGCCCAAAGTAAAGTGTCCATCTGGGTGCTCTTGAATACTTACAGCATCATCAATATCTCTTGTATCTGCACCATCTATTGTAACTATATCAAGATGAGTAAAATCCCTGCGACCTTGTTTTGCTTCTTTTGATACACTTTGAGGCATAGTCTTTGCCTCTGCTAATACTTCTGGTTCAAATTCTGCATACAATTCATTTTCTCTAATAATTGCAAGCATTTCAACCTTTGGGTCACCATTCAAGCCCAAAACTTCTGTAATAACACCTTGTGGATTTTTATCACCAGTGTTGTATCTAGTAATGCGACAAACGATTTTATCATTTGGTTTAATTTTAAACTTCTTGTGATTACGCACCAAAATATCTTTAAAAATTCTAGTATCATCAGGTTTTACAAAAGCGAGGCGGTCATTTACTACATCAAGTGTACCCACAATATTTTTTGAGTTTCTCTCAACGATTTTTACAACTTCACCCTCTGTACGGTCGCCATTAGTACGCACTTTTACCAAAACAGTATCGTGGTGTAACGCATTTTTAAGTGCAGTAGGTGGAATAAAGACATCAGGCAACTCACCCTCATCTGTAAACTTACAAAAGGCAAAGCCACGAGCATTACCCATTAAGATACCTTTACGCAAACCCAAAGCCTCGGGCAAAGCAAGTTTATCACTGCCCTCAACAATCAAAT
>JAGART010000047.1 GCA_017622115.1 Clostridia bacterium | reverse complement strand
GCTTGCTTTTAGTAGTAATAGGCGAATTTTTTGCCCTACGCACTACACTTTGCTCAACTTCATTTAAAATTGCAGAAATTTTTTCTAACGCTTCACTTTGAGCCCCAGCATTAACAAGATTTGTAGCCATTTTGTGCAGTTTGTTAGGTTTTGAGTTAAATTTAGATAACTCAAATTCCCTTGCACATAATGTATAAACAGCATCTCCCACCCACGCTAACGTACTCACAGGTATATTAAGCAACTCGCTTTCTGTATATTCTCTAAAAGTATAAAAATTTTCCATAAAATACATTTTAACACAATATAAGCAAAAAGGCAATTATTTATTTAAAATTACAAAAACAAAAAAGCATATTACTATGCTTTTTTGTTATTCGCCCCATTGTGCTTGGTCTTTTTGTGTATCTAAACCTCTGCCACTAAACATTTCCTTCATAATTTGGTCTGCTGTTATACTAATATCATTTTCTCTGAAAACTTCATCAGTTAATGCACGCTTTTCTTCGTTATAAGTTTTATTTATAATCAACATAGTATGCCATTTTTTGCCTAATTTATATACACTTCCATCTTCTTTAAAAGTAAATGCAACTGATGTCATATTTAAAAAGTCTTTTTCGCCATTTTCTCTAATAAAATCAACAGAAAAACGCAACAATTCTTCAATATTAGTTATATCATTTCTTCTTTTAGTAACTTTTTTCTGAAACATAGTTTTTTTCATTTTTTCGACAGTTATACCTGTTTCGTAAAGTTTAAAAATAAGATTTATATATTCTCTATCAGCAGGTGTTAAGTTACTTAATCTTGAATACCATTCTTGTCCCAAATTACACTTTTTGTTTTCTTCATCTACAACTTTCAAAGACTTCTTAATTTGTAAAAATTTATCTACACCATACATACTAATATAAGATATAGTAAACTGCATTAACTCTTCTAGACAAGGTTGAGCTTCATTTGATTGAATGCTTTTTTGAATTAAAGCTTGTATTGGGTTAGTTTTGTATAATTTTAAATTTTCCATAATCTACTACTTCCTTTGGAATTATTGTATCACATAAATATAAGTAATTCAAGAGGAAAATTAAAATTTTATTATTAATATTTGAATATTCATATAATTTTATGAATAACTATTCAAATACTATCAATTTTTATTTAATTATAATAACTCTTCATAATACTGAATATAAATAATTAATCAAATAATTTTGGAGTAATTAATGATTTTTGATTTAAAACTTAATTTAAAAAAAATTTTGTGTTACCTATGCATTTTCACTATACTTTTTGGAGCAAATGCATATATGTCTTATTCCACAAAAACATACGCAAATTCTTCACCTATGCAAAAATTTTGTGTAGTAATAGATGCAGGACACGGCGGGCTCGATGTCAAGTAAAGACTGTTAAATTTTTTATATTTTCTCAAAAAAAATTGCCATATATCCAAAATCGGATATATGGCTTTTTTATTTATTTTCCAACATTTTCAAAATCTCTTTATACTCGTCTTGAAAGTTAAAAGTTATTTCTATGTTT
>JAGART010000003.1 GCA_017622115.1 Clostridia bacterium | reverse complement strand
TCATCAACATCAATAGCATTAACCATTTCGCCTAATTCGTCATCTGGCTCTAATGAAGACTCATCATCGTCATCATTCCACTTATTTCCGCCAACATCTTCATCATCGTCATCGTGCATAGCCTTATCAAGGTCTCTTTCTTTTTGACAAGTTGCACACATAACTTCATCTTCATTAATATAGTTTGTTTTACAAATCGGACAAATATCCAAATCCATCGCCAAATCAAGGTCTAAATCATCTTCGTGATTGAATGCTGATTCCATTTCCTTTTTACAAACGTTACAAAATTTATCTTCTTTATTTATAAAATTCAACTCACAACGAGGACAACGAATAAACTCAATTTTCTTTTCCAAAATTAACATCTCCCAATTAGTAGTTTATTTGCTACTGCAAATTTCCTATATTATATATACTAATTTTAAAAAAGTAAACTAAAAAAACACGTTTTTTTAAAATTTTTTTAATTAACAGCCCTCAATTATCATTTTATCTGCAACTAACGCTATAAATTCACCATTTGTAGGCTTTTCGTTACTGTTATAAACTTGTAAGCCGAATACGTTATTTATGTTTTCAATTTTGCCTCTATTCCAAGCAACTTCTATTGCGTGGCGAATTGCTCTTTCTACTTTGCTTGGACTTGTACTATACTTTTCTGCTATACTTGGATACAATTTTTTAGTAATGCTATTAACAATTTCTGGTTCGTTGATTGCCATTTTTATAGCCTCACGTAAAAATTGATAACCTTTAATATGAGCAGGAATTCCAACTGTAATAAATATATTACTTATTCTTTCTTCTAAATTACGATTTTTAACTGGTTTTTGAGTATAGTTCTCTAACAACTTATCGATTTTTGACTGCAAGTTAGATTCAGTACTTTTGTTTAAACTATACGCACTCAAAATTCTCTCATCTAATACTTTTAAATCACAAGGCTTAACTACATAATCGCAAGCACCTAATTGCATTGCTTTATGTACAAAGTTATCGCCAGTAAGAGCAGAGGTAATTATTACTTTTGGAGCATTTTCTAATGCTTGAATTTCGGCAAGTACTGCAAAACCATCTTTATTTGGCAAAACCAAATCCAGCAAAACGACATCAGGTTTTAAACTTTCTATTTCAGCAAATGCAGCAGCACCATTTCCGTCTGCATATACCAAATCATATTTATCTGAATTTTTAAAATGTTCTTCCGCAATGTCTTTCATTTGTTGACTGTCATCAATGATAGCAATTTTAATTTTTTCCATCAAAAGCCTCCCTAGTTTAACTTAAATTACTAAAATATTGAGCGGAAAAATCCCGTTCGTCTTAATTAGCAATTAAAGTATAAAACCTACACGCATTAAAATCAATGAATTTAGAATGTAACTAAATGCGTTTTTTGTCGTAATATTTTTAATTTTGTACAAATTTGTAGAAAAGTTACCAAATGTTCAATTTTTTCGCACCAATGCATAAAAACCTGCTTATTGTGTAGGCTAATAGCAGGAGAACGAAAATAATGTTTAATTTAATTACATTTTTAATAATGAGCGTGGGTGGAATCAACTGGTTTTGTATAGGTCTTTTTCAATTTGATGTTATTGCAGGAATTTTTGGCAGTCAAGCACACTTTGTAAGTAGGTTTTTGTACGTAGTTATAGGGATTGCAACTATTTGTTCGCTTATTGCCCTACCTATTAAAAAAGGAAATATTTACACAAAGAAGCCTAAAAATAAAGCAGAAAAAAGTGAAGAAAAAGACTCAAAACAAGAAGAAAATGTCGAAAACGAAGATACAAATTTAAATGAAGAAGAAAGTGCAAACGAAGAACCGACAAAAGACACAAAAAGCAACAAAACGACTAAAACTGACAAAAAAGCACAAAAAAATTAAAAATACCTCATTTTGAGGTATTTTTAATTATAAGCTTAAATCAAATGAATCTAATTCTGTGTCATTATTTACTTGTTCTGTTTGTTCTTCATCTATTGTTGGAAATTCTCTTTCTGCTTCGTTAGCAAACTCATCTTTTACTTGTTCATAAATAGTTGGGTTTACTGTATTGTACATTTTTAAACCTGTACCAGCAGGAATTAATTTACCAATAATAACATTTTCTTTCAAGCCTACCAAGTGTTCAACTTTACCTTTAATTGCAGCATCAGTTAATACTCTACTAGACTCTTGGAAAGAAGCCGCAGACAAGAAACTGTTTGTAGAAAGGCTGGCCTTTGTCAAACCTTGCAAAATACGTCTAGCACTTGCAGGAGTCTTACCTGCCATAATAGCCTTTAAGTTGATATTTTCCAAATCGTTGATATCTAAAATATC
>JAGART010000046.1 GCA_017622115.1 Clostridia bacterium | reverse complement strand
TGAGCGTATGCGAAATAAAGAGCAATTAACTTGACATGTTGGGAAGCGAAGCGACAACATATCTTTAAAAATTGTGAATTAGTGAGTGTATGCGAAATTTAAATTAAAGGGGGTGAGCAAAATGGAGTTTAATCATATTTCTGTTATGCTTAATGAGTGTATAGATGCACTTAATATAAAACCTAATGGTACTTATATGGACGGAACTCTCGGCGGTGGCGGTCATAGTAGTATAATAGCAAGCAAATTAAATGAAAGAGGAACATTGGTTTGCTTTGATTTAGATACAGAAGCAATAGAGTTTGCAAAGACAAGAGTAAAATCAACTGGTAATTTAATTTTTGCTCATCAAAACTTTAAAAACTTTTTATCTGTATTACAAGAAAATAATATTACTGGACTTGATGGTATTTTGGTGGATTTGGGGGTAAGTAGTTATCAAATAGATAATCCAGAACGTGGGTTTAGTTATATGCAAGATGGTCCACTCAATATGTGTATGGATAAGTCGGCAAGTCTAAATGCAGAATTTGTGGTAAACGAATATACAGAGCAGAAATTAACTGAAATATTTTTTAAATATGGTGAAGAAAAGTTTTCTCGCAGTATTGCAAGAGGTATTGTAAATGCTAGGAAAATTAATCCAATCAAAACAACTTTGCAGTTGGTGGATATTATTGAAAAAAATATTCCCACAAAAGCCCGTTTTGCAAATGGACACCCAGCCAAAAGAATTTTTCAGGCTATTAGAATTGAAGTAAATGGTGAATTAAGTAATTTAAAAGAATTTCTATTCGATTGTGTTAGAAAGGGATTAAATAAAGGTGGAAGATTAGCAGTAATTACATTCCACTCATTAGAAGATAAAATTGTAAAAGATGCGTTTAAAGAATTAAGTACAGATTGTTTGTGTGATAAAAAATTGCCTGTATGTATTTGTCATCATCAAGCAGAAATTAAATTGATAAACAAAAAGCCGATTTTGCCTAGTCAGCAAGAGTTGCAATCGAATTCTCGTTCGCATAGTGCAAAATTAAGAATTATAGAAAAATTGTAGTGCTAAAAAGAAAAAAATAGGAGTATATTATTATGTCTTATGAAAATAGAGACGAAAGAACAACTACATTAGAAAGACCTACACAACCAGAAGTAATAGATTTGATTGATAGACGTGTAGAAGAAAACACGTTTACACAACAAAGAGTAAGTCAAATTGAAATGGAAATGAATCGTTTTGACAACTCTCACAAAGCACAAAATCTTAATCAAGTTTATGAAGCAATAGATAGGCAAAGTTATACTAATGCAAGTAGTAAGCCTACTTCTGTTGAAAATCCTTTTTTTGGTGATAATGATGCTTTGGAAAAACTACATACAAAAAAGACTTATAATGATGTAGTAGTTAAGCCTGAATCACCTACAATAGAAATAAAAGCCTATGAGCAGAAAGAACACAAAAAGCCAAAAAAGAGTTTATCAAATAGATTGAAACTTTGGATTGGCACAAGTGCTTGTTGTGCTGTTTTGTTGGTGGGGTTGATTATTTGTAATGCGTGTGCGATAGGTGCGATTGACAGACAAGCGGGTTATACTGAAAACTTGCTCACACAACAAGAAAAAGAACTTGATGGATTAAATGGAAGTATTTCTTCTGCAACTGGTACTGTGCCTAGCGGTATGACATCTGCGGGGGCGGGGCAATCTGTAAACATTGCACCTACTACAAATCCAGAAATTGTTACAAGTGATAATGTGTTTAATAAAATTGCAGAATTTATTGCTTATCTGTTTGGTAGATAGTTTTTCTAGTCCTAGGGGGCTAAATGAAAATATATTCAATTACAAGTTTACAAAAGAGGTTATTATGCGTAATTTGCGTAATAACTTTTCTTTTTTTGTGCGTTTTAGGCAAATTATTTACTGTTCAAATTATTCAAGGTACAAAATTACAAACAAAAGCAATTAGTCAATGGACACGTGATTTGCCTATTGCAGGATTGCGAGGTAATATTTTAGATACAAATGGAAATATTTTAGCCACAAGTTACACATCTTACAATTTATATTTAAGGGCAAGTAATATTACACAGCCACACGAGGTTGCTACACTTTTAAGCAAAAAATTAAATATGGATTATAATCTTCTTTACGAAAAAGCCACAAAAAAGAATGTGAGCGAAAGTTTAATTGCACAGCAACTAGATGCTGAATTAGCAAAAGAAATTTTATCAAGTGATTTAGATGGAATTTATTTAAGTGAAACAAGTACAAGACAATATCCTTATAGTGATATGCTTACAAGTGTGTTAGGATTTACTACTATTGATAATACAGGTCAAGCGGGATTAGAAGCATATTACAATAATTTTTTAACAGG
>JAGART010000045.1 GCA_017622115.1 Clostridia bacterium | reverse complement strand
GGAATACGTTTTGTTGTTAGATACCACAAAGCCTTCAAGTTAGACTGCGTGCTTTGTGGTGTGATGTCCAAAACGTTAATTACTCTTCTCTTAAATTTACGTTGTGGAATACGTTTTGGACATCATCATTCTCTTCCAAATTATCAAGCATTTTCATAAATGATGTATATTTATCTTCTGGCAAATCCATTGTACTATTTGCTATCATTTCAAGTTCTGCTGAAACTACTTCGTATCCGTCTGCGATTAATTTATCACGCATTGTTGCTAAACTTGTTGCCTCACCCACAAAAGTATAACCTTCTGGTGCGTAATCTACATCGTCAGCCTCTATATCCATAGCGAGCATCATAACATCATCTTCTGTTAAGCCTTCTTTTGCTTTTGTTGCAATAACTGCTTTTCTTTCAAACATAAAAGCAACACTACCTGGGCCACCCAAAGAACCGCCTGCACGGTCAAAAATGTGGCGAACATCAGAAGATGCTCTGTTTTTGTTATCTGTTAAAATATCACAAATAACAGCACAACCGCCTGGGCCGTAACCTTCGTAAACCATAGATTCATAGTTTACAGCACTACCCTCACCGCTTGCTTTTTTGATTGAACGTTGAATATTGTCGTTTGGCATATTGTTACTTTTTGCCTTTGCAATAACAGTAGCAAGGCGAGGATTTGTTGCAGGGTCTGGACCACCAGCCTTAACAGCAACTGCTATTTCTTTACCGATTTTTGTAAATATTTTACCACGTGCTTGGTCGGTTTTTTCCTTATCACGTTTAATTGTTGACCATTTACTATGACCTGACATAATAAGTCCTCCTAAAAATTCAATTTACTAATTTGTTCATTAAAATCGCACCAGCAATAGATACATTAAGTGATTCCACTTCATTCTGCATATTTATAGATACTGCAAAATTAGATAAATTATCTATTTCTTGCGAAATACCATTTGCTTCGTTACCCAAAATTAATCCTAAAATACCATTTGGCTTTTGATAACTATTAATATCTACACCACCCATATCGGCTTTTAGCAAAGTGTAGTTTGATAATTTTTGCAAATCATTTAAATCACACTCATACAAATTTACATCAAAAATTGTACCCATTGTAGAACGTAAAACCTTATCGTTTTTCCAATCAACACAATTATAAAGATAAATATTCTTAAAACCAAAAGCCAGAGCGGTACGTATAATAGTACCCAAATTACCAGGGTCGCTTACTTTATCTAAAATCAAAAAATTTGTATTTGGCAAAGCAACCGATTTTGAAGTGTATTCTATAACAGCAAAAACACCAGATGAATTTACTGTGCTAGATAAACTTTGGGCAATTTCAGCATTAATTTGAATACATTCTGTGTTTATTTCATCTATAAAACTTGGTGGTTCAACGAACAGCAACGAGCGGAACAAAACCCCTCGTTTGTGTGCTTCGTAAACAAATCTTTCACCCTCGATTAAAAATATTGAATCACGATTTTTCTTCATTTTTAATTTTGTAATTTCT
>JAGART010000044.1 GCA_017622115.1 Clostridia bacterium | reverse complement strand
TTTGGTATTACGATAGCTTTGATAATGTATCTTTTGAAACAGGTCATTCTTATGAGTGGGGTGACAAAATGGTTATTGATATTGATGGCGAAACTTATGGAGTATCCCTTGATGGCCAATATTCAATTACAACAAAAAAGTTTAGTTTCTTAAAAGCCGTTGGACATACTTTCGCTGGTTTGTTTACTGGCTATGATTATGGGACAAATGCATATAATTTTGAGACAATTACTTATAACTATATATTTGAAGATTTATTATTAAAAATTAAACAAATAATTAAATCTTGCTCAAATGGAACTGGTAATGGTGTTATCTCACTTATTGATTTAGGTGACTTTTTGCATATATATGAATATGATGAAGAAAGTGGCCAATTTAATGGAGAGCCTATTGGTGGAAATACTTTTAATAGTTTAATTAATAGTTATTTTACAATGACTACTCATTTTGATAATCGTGGTATGGCTTGGTACAAACAATCAATATTTGGCTCTGTTGCTGGTGATAGTACCTATAACATTACAGGTTTAACAGACAATGTTGATTATTGGAAAGCAACTACAACATTTGAATTAACAGAACTAGACTTTGAAGCAAGATATAGTCAAGTTGATAATGGTTTCTATTATTTACTTCCAACCTCTTTTATCAATGAAATAAAAGATTATGAAGATATAGAAATAAATATTACTTTTAGTGTATCTAATTTGGAAGTAAATGTGCTTGGGTTTGACTACTATGCACTTAATGGCATAAAAGTCAATTCTCTAACTATTACAAGTTCAACACAAAGAGAATTTAGACTTATGGTAGGTTCTTTAAAAGATACAGGATTGACAAGTTCCTCTATTTATTTAACAAATATAAATCTTGTAAATACTAATTCGGGGGTGGCTATATAATGAAGTGGTATTCATATTTAATATGTTCAATTTTAATAGTTATTGGTACGTTTTGTACAATCGAATTAGTTGATTTGTTCAATGTTCAAAGTGGTGAGTATGGAAGTGTCATAAATTATGAAACACAAGAAAATTATGAAGAATTTTCAAAGTTTGATTACGGTACTATTGAATTTGATACAGAAGACTACAATACATACAAAAATATAACTACTTTCGGTGCTCAACAATTTGATGGTACAAAAGAAAATTATACTTTATTCTTTAATGGACAACCACTAAATAATATTGTTCAAACAGCTGGTCGTATAAATGGAGATTTATCTTTAAAATTTTATGATTTAAATGGCGAAGAAATTACAACAGCTAATATTCATTTTGTTATTGAATATTTAGCAAGCGCAACGAAAGTAACAGCTACTATAACAAATACTGATAATTCTGTATCTTATTTAAATGCTTATATGGAAATAAATGGTGCTGTATTACAAGTTGTTACAAAAGGAGATAATTTATGAATTTAAAAGCAACTATAATAAGTTTAGTAACTGTATTGGTTATAGGTCTAACAGCTATATTGTTATATTGCTTTTGGCCAGCAATAAAAGGTACTATAGATAATAGTAAGTATTATACTCAAGAAGAATTACAAGAAAGTTATGACAAAGGTTATAATGATGGTTGTAAAACAGAAACTGAACTCATTGGACAAGTTAAATATTACAAGGATTTAGTTGATGAATATTATATACAAGTTAATACTTTGAATAATGAAATTACTATATTGACTAACAATAATACAGAAAAGCAAGAAAGTATTAATCTTTTAACCTCTCAAAAAAATGAACTGGCCGAAACAGTAACCAGTCTTACAACTACAAAAGAAAACAATGAACAAACAATTTCTACATTATATGCTGATATTGATACACTTACCGCTGAGAAGCAGGCATTAATTGATGACAATGCAGCAAAAGATGATGAAATTGATAAACTTAACGCTCTTATAGCAGAAAAGAATGCACGTATTGCCGAACTTGAATCATCTGTTGATGATAAAGATACAGAAATTGCCACTTTACGTTTGGAAGTTTCTGATTTACAAAATCAAGTATCTAATTTACAAATTGTAAAGACAAATCAAGAAACGCAAATAACTGCTCTTACAAATCAAGTATCTAATCTGCAATCTCTTGTAACTCAATTGCAAGATACTAATTCTTTACATCTGCAAACTATTGATACACTTAATACACAAGTCAAATCCTTAAATACTAAAATTAGTGAGTTGAAAGCTGAATCACAAAATAATGATGTAACCGTATCGCAGCTTAATGCACGTATTGATGCATTAGAAGAATCTATTACCTACTATGAATCATTCATAGTTCAATTAGAGAGTGATACTCAAGTAGTTGCTACATTTGAGTTTGATGGTTCTGTATATAATATTCAAATATTGAGTAAAAATAGTTGCTCGTCAGTTGTCGAACCAACAAGTACAGAATATGTAATATTTAATGGTTGGTTGTTAGAAGATGGCACAAGTGTTGAGCCTGCAACTTATCCGTTATCGACAAATACAATATTTCACGCTGATGTAACTTACAAATATAATGCTGAATTTGTAGATGAAGATAACTCTTTAGATATACAAATAGTTGAATCTGGTAATTATGCAACAGAACCAACATCTCCAACAAAAGAGGGTTATGAATTCTTGGGTTGGTCTCGTGATGGAGTG
>JAGART010000043.1 GCA_017622115.1 Clostridia bacterium | reverse complement strand
TTTGTCTTTGTGTTTAATTCACTATGGACTTCTAGTCCTATAACAGTATTATACTCTGCCATATTATTTGTCCTCCTTGTGAGATTGTTCAAAAGCATTTGCTACTTGATAAATAGTAGCCTCATCAAAGTGCTTACCGATAATTTGCATACCTATTGGCAAGCCTTCGCTATTTTTGCCACAAGGGATACTCAAAGCAGGCACACCTGCGATATTAATTGGAACAGTAAATATATCAGTTAAGTACATAGCCACGTGGTCGTTTGTTTTTTCGCCTAATTTAAATGCAGGATTTGCAGTTGTAGGGCTAATTAAGACATCACAATTTTGCAATGCATTTGTAAATTCATTACGAATAACTTTTTGCACACGTTTTGCTTTACGATAGAATGCATCATAATAACCGCTACTTAACACATAGTTACCGAGCATAATACGGCGTTTAACTTCTTTACCAAAACCTTGTGTACGAGATTTAAAATACAAATCAACTACATCATCATACTGATTTGCTCTTACACCATATTTTACACCATCAAAACGAGCAAGGTTACTCGCTGCTTCGGCAGAAGAAAGAATATAGTAAACCGCAAGTGCTGTATCAAGGCTTGGCAAATCAACTTCTACAATTTCTGCACCATTTTGTTTGTACCAGTCAAGAGCAGTCTCTAAACTTTGTCTTACTTCGCTACTTAAAGCATCTGTAAAGAATTGTTTTGCAACACCGATTTTTATACCTTTAACGCCAGCATCTAATTTGCTTGTAAAGTCTTCAACAGGTTGATTACTAGAAGTCATATCCATAGGGTCTTGTCCTGCCAAAACGTTTAGCATAAGTGCATTATCTTTTACAGAACGAGTGATTGGGCCTACTTGGTCTAACGAACTAGCGAATGCAACAACACCGTATCTAGAAACTCTACCATAAGTAGGTTTGATACCAACAACACCACAAAAACTACTTGGCTCTCTAATAGAACCACCAGTATCAGTACCTAGACTAGCAAAACATTGTTTTGCGGCAACTGTGGCAGCACTACCGCCACTACTACCACCAGGCACACGTGTTGTGTCAACAGGGTTTTTAACAGGACCAAAAGCAGAATTTTCATTACTACTACCCATAGCAAACTCGTCCATATTTGCTTTACCTATTACAATCGCATCTGCATCAATTAATTTTTGAGCAACTGTTGCATTGTATGGTGAAACAAAGTTTTGCAAAAACTTACTTGCACAAGTAGTCTTTGTACCTATTAAGTTTATATTGTCTTTAAGCACAACAGGCACACCGCCCAAAGCACCTAATTTTTGCCCGTTTGCTCTACGTTCATCTAATTCTTTTGCACGAGCCATAGCCATATCAAAATAAGTAGAATTAAGAGCATTAAGTTCTTCTGTTTGTTTTATTTTATCAAAACATAATTTGACCAAAGTTTGCGAAGTAACTTCACCTGCATTTAAAGCATCTAAAACTTCCGTCAAGGTCATATCTAAATAGTCCATTGATTAATCCTCCGCAACTGTAATTGGTACTAAAAACGCACCATCTTTTTTATCTGGGGCATTTGCCACGATTTGCTCTACTGGCAAACTAGGTTTTATCTCATCTGCACGCAATTCTGTATCTGCGTTTACAGTTTTTTCAAACAAGTCAACTTGTGAAACATCAACTTTGTTGATTGCATCAACTTGTGCCAAAGTTGCAGTCAATTCATCTACAAATTGAAGTGCTTCTTCATCAGTAAACTCTAATCTTGACAACTTTGCTAATTTCTTTACATCTTCAATAGTTATACTCATTATATACGTCCTTAAAAATTAATACTTAAACTATATCACAAAGCACGTTTTCTGTCAATTATTTATAAAAGACAAAAATTCATCTTCACTAATTATAGCCACGCCCAAAGCCTTTGCTTTGTCATATTTACTACCCGCAGACTCACCCGCTAAAACGAAACTTGTATTTTTACTTACCGAAGATGAAACTGAACCACCATTATCTTCTATTAATTTTGTTGCTTGCTGGCGAGTTAATGTTGGGAGAGTGCCTGTTAAAACAAAGATTTTGTCTTTCAACTTTCCGCCCCCGTTTGAAAGATTATATTTGAGTTTAATTCCGTGATTAAATAAATTTTGAATAATCTCTAAATTTTTAGGCGAACGGAAATACTCATAGATACTTTTTGCAACCACTTCGCCCACATCTCTAATACTTGCTAAATCTTGTAGAGTAGCATCTTTTAAAGAGTTAAAATCAGGATATTTCTTTGCTAAATCTTTTGCGGTCTTAATTCCTACATTATTTATTCCCAAAGCAAAAATAAAATTAGCAAAATCCTTATTCTTACTTTTTTCTAAACTAGAAATTATGTTACTGCTTTTTTTGTCTTTAAAGTTTTCTAAACTTTCTAAATCTTGTTGAGTGAGATTATATAACTGGTCAACTGTACGAATATTTAACTTATCAAATAGCAAATCAACAATTTTATCTCTTATACCCTCTATATTCATAGCATCACGGCTACAAAAATGAATTAATCTTTCTTTTAGTTGCCCCATACAATTCTCTTTGTTTGGGCAGAAAAGATTTGCTCCAATCTCTACTAATTTAGCACCACAAGCAGGGCAATTCGTTGCTTTTTGAATATCAACAGAATTTGGATAATCTTGTGCTAAACCTAAAATTTCAGGAATAACTTCGTTACTTCTTCTAATAAACACCAAACTATTAATTTTTACTTTTTTACGTAAAATATCGTCCCAGTTATTTAATGTAGCACGTTGAATAGTTGCCCCTGCGATATCAACAGGTTCTAATAATGCAAGAGGTGTTATTTTGCCCGTTCTACCCACTTGCCAAATAACATCTTTTATTGTTGTAGTAACTTCTAATGCTTCAAATTTGTATGCCAAAGCCCATTTAGGAAAACGAATTGTAAAGCCCAACTCCTCACGTGTCGCCACATCGTTTAATTTTATAACAATTCCATCTATTAAAACATCTATTTTTTCTCGACTTTCGCCCACTTTGTTAATCACTTTCATTATATCTTTGGGTGTCTTTTTTACTTCAAAAAAGTCGCCAACCAAAAATCTATTGTCGATTAAAAATTGTCTTAATTCTGTTTGTGTCTTAAAACTTTTACCCTCTATAATTGGAATACCATAAGCAAAAAAGTCTAAATTTCTACTAGCAGTAATTTTGGGGTCTAAATTACGAATTGCACCAGCAACAGCATTACGTGCATTTTTAAGCGGACCTTCTGCTTTTTTATTGTATGCTTCTAATTCACTTAAAAGCATAATCCCCTCACCCTCAACTACTATGTGATTTTTAAAAGGAATAGATAAAGGCACACTTCTAATAGTTTTTACTTGTGCTGTTACATCTTCGCCGATATTTCCGTTTCCACGAGTTGCCGCTTTTGTTAAAAATCCATTTTCATAAGTCAACGCAAGTCTTAACCCATCGAATTTATATTCCATAGTAAATTCACTATCTTTGTATTGCGAAACAATTTTATTAACCCACTCGCTCATTTCTTGTTCTGTCTGTGCTTTATCTAGGCTAAAAAGTCTTGTTTCGTGGGTGATTTTAGAAAACTTTTCATTAACCATATCACCTACACGTTGTGTTGGCGAATCTGGCAAAATATAGCCAGTTTCTTTTTCTAAATCTAAAAGGGTGTAATAGGCTTTATCATAATCTTTATCAGAAACAATAGGTTCATCTAGCACGTGATAATGATAATTGTACTTATTAACTTCTGCAACCAAATTTTCAATTTTTTGCTTAATATCTTGGTCTAAATCTTTGCTCATATTATTCCCCTTTTCGCTTTAAAATTTGTAATGGAGCATATTCTAAACTTAAAGTTTTGCTCCCCATTCCGCCAAAGTTAATTGTTACCGTTTTATTTTTTTGCAAACAACTATCATCAGTAATTTCACCTACACCAAATTTAGGGTGCATTACTTGTACACCTTTTGTAAATCCTGAAAAGTCTTTTTTCTGTTCGTTTAGGCGAGAATTTAAGAGATTTTGAATAGATTTTGTAGTATCTGGCTTTTTACTAGGCGCAAGATTATCAAAATTAGCATTTGCAGTTATTCTGCGATTTCTTTCTTCTTCAAATCCCATTTCTTTTAAAAATCTACTAGCATCTTGATACTTAAATTCTTTGTACATAAAGCGTTGCCTACTACGTGTTAAAAATAGTCTTTCTTCCGCACGAGTAACGGCAACATAAGCCAAACGCCTTTCTTCCTCTATATCGCTCGGTCTTTCTCCGCCTTTATTTATAGGGAAAAGCCCCTCCTCCAAAGCAATTACAAATACACATCTAAATTCTAGTCCTTTAACTGCGTGAATAGTACTTAATAAACAATAGTCATCATCTTCACCAACAGAATCTATATCACTAACTAACGTAATTGATTCCAAATACTCTTGCAAAGTTGCACCAGCATTATTTTCTTCAAATTCCTTTACAGCACTTACAAACTCACGCACGTTTTGCAATCTATTGTAATCCTCATCATCTGTTTGGTCAAAAGATTCCTCAATTTGTGCTTGTTTAATTACATATTCTGCAAATTCTGTCAACCCCATTGTTTCACTTTTTTCTCGCAAATCAAGATAAAGTTCTGCAAAACTTGCAAGTTTCTTTGCTAGTGCTGGAGTTAAACCTAATTGATTATAATTTAATATAACATTTAATAAACTACCACCATTTGCAAACTTTTTAATTTGCTCAATGCTTGTATCACCTATTCCACGTTTTGGATAATTTATAATTCGCAAAATACTGTCATTATCACGTGGGTTTACGATTGCACGCAAATAACCGATTACATTCTTGATTTCTGTACGTTCAAAAAAGCGAAATCCACCCAACATTTTATAAGGAATGTTATAGTTTAACATTGCTTGTTCCACCACACGAGAAGGTGATGTTAAACGCATTAAAACGGCAAAATCACTATATTTATAGCCCTCTTTTGATACCAAATTGTAAATTGTACGAGTTACAAACTCCGCCTCATCTCTGTCACTTCCTGCCACAAAATAACGTACATCTGTACCTTCTTCATTTTCTGTCCAAAGTGTCTTTTTAAGTCGTTGCGAATTGTTGTCTATTACCTTGTTTGCCACATCTAAAATACGTTTTGTAGAGCGATAATTTTGTTGTAACTTAAACACTTTTGCATTAGGGAAATCACGCTTAAAGTCCATAATATTTTGAATATTTGCTCCACGCCAACCATATATACATTGGTCTTCATCACCAACTACCAAAATATTGCCCCATTTCCCTGCAAGCAAGCAAACTATATCATATTGAATTGTGTTTGTGTCTTGAAACTCGTCAACGTGAATATATCTAAATTTGTCTTGATAATATTCTCTAACATCTGCATAATCTTTAAGTAATTTGTAAGTAAATACAAGCAAATCATCAAAGTCTAACGCATTGTTTGCTTTTAAAGTTTGTTGATATTTATTGCACACTTGTAAAATTTCATCTTTGTTGATATAAGGTGCAAGATTTTGAACATAAACTTCTGCATTTGAATTAGTGTTTTTGATATTAGCCAAATGATACTCAATACTTTTGCGAGTGTCCTCATCATCAATGCATAAATCTTTGTAAATATCTTTTAAAACACGCCCTTTTTCTATGTCAGAATAAATTGTAAAATTTTTATTGTAACCAGCAAATTTATCAATAAATCTACGCAAAATAGTAACACATAGCGAGTGGAATGTTGAAACCCAAATTTGACTTCCACACGGCACCATACGTTCTACACGTTCTTTCATCTCTCTTGCAGCTTTATTTGTAAAAGTAATTGCCAAAATATTGTAAGGAGCAACACCTTGCTCTTGAATTAAATACGCAATTCTATGAGTTAATAAACGTGTTTTACCACTTCCCGCACCTGCTGTAACCAACACTGCCCCTTCTGTCTGCAATACTGGCAAACGTTGTTCTTCATTTAAATTGTTCACTATACTCATAATTTTTTGTCCTTTTAGTAATTTAAAGTTAATTGTACCAAACATAAAAGATTTTGGCAATCAAAAAGACCTAAATTAATTAGGTCTTTTGCTTAAATAATATTGTAAACTCTTGCTTCTTTTTCTCTTTCATATCTTTCACGCAACTCGTTGTATTTGTCTGTTAATTTAATTATGTAAGTTTGCCTACCATTAAAATCTAATCTATCATACTCGTTATGGTCTATTAATTGACTAATAGGATTTAATACATAACTATTTTGATTTAACAATCTACACACTTTGCGATATAATTCATCATCTTTGCTTTGTGCATTATTAAAATAAATCTCACGCATTAATCTTTTTGAATAGATTTCTCTTATTCTTTCTGGATTTTCGTTTTGATTATTCTTTATGTACTCATCAATTTCACCACGTACTTTGTCCCAATAGCCACTCGCCATTCTGCGTTTTGCTAATTTTGCATAATCTTTTAAATTTGTTGGTTTTGAATTTGCTTTCATAATAATCCTCCCATTGATGAGCCTTATTCTAGTAAAAATTTGAAAATTAGACAATTATTTTTAAGCAAAAAATCCGTTTTAGACAAACAAAGTACTTTTCTCCCACAAAAGTAAATTTTTGCTCACTTTTACACAAGTTTTGCATAAAAAATACAAATTGAAACAACTTTTAATATTAAAAAACACCTAAATTAAGGTGTTTTTGCTTGTTTTAATTATTTAAATTGTCATTAACATTACTATTGCTCGCCACGTAAACTGCTGTAATTATATTGTCCATTACAAGAGATTTTTGCAAACGAATACTCATTTCTGTACCTAAATTGTTGCCATTCATATCTTCCCAGTGGCTAAATATATAACCAGTAACACAAACTTTTGTCGCTATTGTAATTGTATCTGTATCTGTTAAACTATCAAAATCATCACCAACAATATATGCTGTGCCACCTTTTGTGCTAGTTACTGAAATTCCCTCTACACTTGCTCCAAAAATTGCAGTATATGTTTCATTACCAGTTACTGATTGATTAAGTGGGTTTTCTAATATTTGTGCGTTATCGCTGGCTCGTACCCAGTATAAAAAGGCATTTCCAACCTCTGGCATTGCTCCTATTGAAACTATATCGCCACTTGCATATTTGCCACCTGTACTAGATACAGAACCTCCGCTACTGGCTTGTATTGTGATTGTATATGGATTTGCTTGCCATACAGCATATAA
>JAGART010000042.1 GCA_017622115.1 Clostridia bacterium | reverse complement strand
TTGTTTTTTGATTTAATAATTGTTGATTGTTGTCATATTGTTTTTTTAGTTTGTCTAGTTGAGGTTGCATTTTTTCTTGTTTCCTCATACTATCACGACTAACTTTCTTTTGCCATATATCTAATGGACTTAAAATCAATTTCAATGCAATAGTAAATACGATAATCATCCAACCATAATTTGGAATAAAACTAAACAAATTAATAATTGGAGACCACATATCCATAGTCCAACCTGCGAGTAAACTCATAGAAATCTCCTTAAAATTGATGTTTTTTATTAAAAATTATTGATTTTTTATAGTTTTTTAAGATGAAGAGTAATTCATTTGATTTTAAAATCTCCGCTCTCATCTCATTTTAAATTTAGCAAAAATTACTAAATTTTTATGAAAAATTGAATTTTTTTGTGGTTTTACTTCAATTTATTAACTAAATTATAAATTCTATCTAAATCATCTTGATTATAATAATCAAAATAAATTCTACCTTTTTTATTGTTACCTAATATTGTAACTTTTGTACCAAAAACTTGTTGCATATCATCTTTCATAGAAATTAATTCCACACTTAATTGATTTGTCTTTTTAATAGCTACAGACTCTGGATTTAATAATTCTTGAGATGCTTTTTCAACTTCACGAGCGGTCATTTTACCATCACTAGCTTTTTTAGCTAAAGCAATTTGTTCTTCTCTAGGTAATGTGATTAAAGCACGAGCAATACCTGCTGCTAGTTTGCCTTTTTCTACTAAAACTAGTACTTCTGGTTGAAGATTTAACAATCTTATAGTATTAATAATTGCTGATTTACTTTTACCTATTTTTTGCGCCACTTCATCTTGAGAGAAGCCGTATTCAATTAATTGTTTTAGCGCTATTGCTGTTTCAATAGGGTTCAAATCTTCTCTTTGCAAGTTTTCAATAAGCGCTATTTCTCTTCGTTCTTGCTCATCATAATCACGAACGATTACAGGAATTGTTTTTAGACCGACCATTTTTGCTGCACGATAACGTCTTTCACCTGCAATAATTATATAATTATCATCTTTGGCTATAGCAATGATAGGTTGAATAATTCCGTGTTCTCTAATAGATTGAGCAAGTTCTTTTAAAGATTCTTGGTCAAAGTTCTTTCTAGGTTGGTCTGGGTTTGGGTGAAGTCTAGAAATAGGTATTTGGCGAGTTTTATCGCTTGATTGATACATTTCTTCGCTTACTGTTTTTAATTTCTTTTCCAAATTAGATTTTTCAGTTAAAAAGTCATTATTTACCTCTGGTTCTGTTGCTGGTGTTTTCTTTTGATATTTCTCTAAAAGATTATCAGCATTATTTAAAATGTCTAATTTTGGTGTTTCAATAGTGGTTTCTTGCGGTTTTTGCTCAATTTTTTCCACTTTTTCTATATTTTTAGGCTCGTTTTCAACCTTTTGTCGTTCTTTTGGCTCATCTTCATATATTGCAAATAGCGAACTAAGTCCGCGTCCAAGTCCCTTACTCATTATTTAATTCCCCCTTATATAACAATCTTTTGTCTATTAGCACCCCATTATCTTTATTGCGCCTTAAAAACTCACGCGCTAGGTCATTATAAGCAATACCGCCAGTGCTTCTATTATCATAAAGATAGATTGGTAAGCCGTGGCTTGGGGCTTCTGCTAAACGTACATTACGTGGTATTACAGTATCAAATACCTTTTTGCCAAAGAAATCTTTAATTTCTTGAGCTACTTGATTAACTAAATTACTTCTGCTATCTTTCATTGTAAGGATTACCCCTTCAATATCGATTTTAGAATTATAAAATTGTTTTACTAGTCTAACAGTATTCATTAACTGACTTAACCCTTCAAGAGCGTAAAATTCGCATTGAATAGGTATAATTACACTATCTGTTGCTGTTAAAGCATTTACTGTAATTAACCCCAAAGATGGTGGACAGTCTATAAAAATATAGTTATATTTGTTCTTTATAGGCTCTAGTTGGTTTGTAAGCATTTTTTCCCTACCTTCTTTTTGAACCAAATCAACTTCCGCTCCGGCAAGGTCAACATTACTTGGTACGATAGCAAGATTTTTAATATTAGTTTCCTTTACGACCTCTTCAAGTTTATATTCACCTGTAATAACATCATAAAAAGTCAACATATCTTTTGTTTTTTGATATCCTACACCAGTAGTAGCATTGCCTTGTGGGTCCATATCAATTAACAATACTTTTTTACCATAAGCAGCCAAATAAGTGGCGAGGTTTACACAAGTTGTTGTTTTACCTACTCCACCTTTCTGGTTGGTAAATGCAATTATTTTGATCATATTCTACTCCTTCAATTTAGTCTTAATTATTATATCATAATATATATTTTTTGGCAAATGTTTACTATAACAAATAATATAAAACTTGTTGAAAATTGTGCATAGTACTGTCAAAAAACGTGTTTTTTACGTGTTTTTTCACGTTTTTATAGGTACTATGCAGTAGTTTTCGTTTTTCTATAAAAGTTTTTAGTTATTCTTTCACGTGAAAAAGTTAATCACTACAAAAGAAAAAAGATAGTTTGTACTATCTTTATAAAGGCTTTTGTTCTATTTTATTTCGTGGTCTAGGGTATTGTTTTGGTGTTTGTGATATCTTTTCTATAATAATTATATTACGTTGTAAAACTTCTTCTGTTTGTGTAGTTAATAGGAATTGTTGTATTTGTTTTAATTCCCCACCTAATATGTTTAGGGCTGTAATAGATTTGCTTAATTCGTCTTTTGCTGAAATAGATTTTAAAGCAATCATCTCACCTCCTATTTTTATATACGGTAAGCAATATTCTGCTAAAATATTTAATGAAGCTACTGCTCTTGAAGTTGTATAATCAAATGATTCTTTGTTTATATTATGTTCGGTTAATTCTTGAGCTCGACTATGAATTGTTGAAATATCTTGTAAATTTAGCTCTTTTATTACAATATTTAAGAAATTTACTCGTTTTTGTAAACTATCTACTAATGTAATTTTTAAATCTGGTCTTAATATTTTTAATGGAATTCCTGGAAAGCCTGCCCCAGTACCTATATCTAAAATCGTAGAGTTTTGTTTATAATAACTATGATTTAATGTACAATCTGCAAAATGTTTTACTGCTACATCTTCTAAATTTGTAATTGATGTTAAATTCATTACTTTGTTATATTCGTTTAATAGTTGATAATATCTATAAAATTGATTTAATTGAGTTTGTGTTGCTTTTATTCCATTTTTTTCTAAAAAATACTCGATTTTTGCTATTTCTTGCATTTTGTTCCCCTATTTAGTTTTTTAAGATATATTGTTAATATACTTATGTCTGCTGGTGATACCCCACTAATTCTGCTTGCTTGCGCTAACGTTAAAGGTTTGATGTGTGCTAATTTTTGTTGCGCCTCTATTCTTAAACCTTTGAGAGCGCCGTAATTTATGTCTTGCGGTATCTCGATATTTTCATTTGCTAATTGTTCTTTAATTTGTTCTTTTTGTATGTTAATATAGCC
>JAGART010000041.1 GCA_017622115.1 Clostridia bacterium | reverse complement strand
GTAAACTATCTAAATCGTCAAAAGCCCCAAAGGCAAGACCGCACATAAAACACGCCCCCAGACTTGTTGATTCTCTTTCAGCGGAAACAGAAATAGGCGAGTGCAATATATTACTTAAATATTGAATAAACATTGAGTTTGCTGTCATTCCACCATCTACTCGCATAGGCATTTTTTCAAGATTAACAGCAGAATTTATACTATCAAACACAGCACGTGTATTGTATGCAATACTAGCAAGCACTGCACGCACTAAATGAGCATCTGTTGTAGCCAGAGTTAGACCGTGAAATTGTGCACGTGCGTTACTTTTCCAAAAAGGAGCTCCTAGACCAGATAGAGCAGGGACAAAATAAACCCCTCCATTATCTGGCACACTCTTTGCAAGTGTTTCACTTTCTTTTGCGCTATCAATGATTGCTAGTCTATCTATAAGCCAGTTTATGCAAGCACCAGCACTATACATATTACCCTCAAAAGCATAACTTGTGCCTTGTCTTGTTGTCCAAGCGATTGTTGTTATTAAATCATTTGTTAATACTGGTTTTTTACCTATATTACATAACATAAATGCACCAGTTCCAAAGGTTGTCTTTGCTTCGCCTGCGTTGGTGCAACATTGTCCCAAAAGTGAAGCCTGCTGGTCGCCTAAAATTCCTCCAATGGCTATTTTCTTTTTGCTAATAATCGTATCACCTACATAGCAATCGCTAGCCACAACATTCGGCAAAATCTCACGAGGAATATCAAAAAATTGCAATAAGTCGTTGTCCCAGTCTTGTGTGGCAATATTAAATAAAAGTGTTCGACTTGCATTAGATGTATCTGTTATGAAAGCTTGTCCGTTAGTAAGGTTAAAAACAACAAAACTATCTAGTGTACCAACGCATAAATCGTTGTTTTTTAGTGCTTCTTGAACCGCTGTATTGTTTTGCAATAACCAAGCAATTTTTGTAGCACTAAAATAAGAATCAGGGAATAAACCCGTTTTAGAACGTATCATCTTGTATATTCGTTTGTTTTGTTTTAGTTGTTCACAAAGTTCGTGAGTTCTACGACATTGCCAAACAATAGCATTAGCAAGTGGCTTGCCTGTTGACTTTTGCCAAGCAACTATTGTTTCTCGTTGGTTTGTCAGCCCCAGTCCATAAATGCTGTCTTGTGGCAAGTCGGCAACGGTCTTTTTTAAGCAATAATTAATTACAGACATTATCTCGTTTGCATCTTGCTCAACCCAACTAGGTTGCGGATAATATTGCTTTATTTTGCGTTGATTAATATTAATAAATTCGTTTGAGTAAGTATCGTAAGCAAGTGTGCGAATGCTAGTTGTGCCAAGGTCTATGGCTAAAATAAATTGTTTTTTTGCGATTTTTTCCAAATTTTTTCTCCTATTTTTTATATTTTTAAATATTTTAACATTATTTTGAGAAATTAACAAACAAATATAAGTACAAAAGGCAATTTAATTGACATATTTATAAAAAATAAATAAAATAAAAATATAAACTAATAGGCGGTATTATATGGAAAATTTTGAAGTAGCAATTATAGGGGCTGGAATTGTAGGGGCAAGTGTGTTTAGTGAACTTACTCGTAAAGGTGTGCGTGCAGTATTGTTAGAAAAGGAATGTGATGTTGCTAATGGTAGCACAAAGGCAAATAGTGGAATAGTACACGCAGGTTACGACCCAGTACCTGATACTTTAAAAGCGAAATTTAATATTCGTGGTAGCCAAATGTATCCTAGTATGTGTAGTAGATTAAAAGTTAATATTTTACAATGTGGTACTTTGGTTGTTGCATGTGAAAGTGGTAGAGCAGGGCTTCAAGAACTTTTAGAACGTGGTTTAAAAAATGGTGTGCCGGGATTACGTATTATAGAACGTGAAGAACTTCATCAAATGGAAGAAAATTTGGCAGATTGTATAGATATCGGTCTATTTGCTCCAACAGGTGCTGTTATTTCTCCATATTTAGTTTGTATCGCTTTATGTGAAGAAGGTATATTAAACGGCGGAATTGTTAAAACTGAATTTGGTGTTTGTAAAATTGAAAAAAATGAAGAAAATTATGTAATTTCAAGCGAAAAAGAAAGTGTTTCTGCTAAATTTGTAATCAATTGTGCTGGAGTAGGGGCAAATAAAATTAATGAACTCGCAGGTGCTCCAACTTTTGATATGAAGCACGTTAAAGGTGAGTACTTGTTATTAGATAAATCACACGGTTTTGTAAGTCGTCCGATTTTCCCTTTGCCAACTGCTGCTGGTAAGGGAATTTTAGCCACTCCAACTTTACACGGAAACGTTATGCTTGGACCTACTGCCATTCCTTGTGAGCCAGAAGACACAACAGTAGATGAAACAGGTATTTCTCAAATTAAAGAAAAAATTGTGTTGTCTGTACAAGAACCAAACTACAAAAAAGTAATCAAACTTTTTGCTGGTGTAAGAGTGGTTAGTGGTGATGATTTTATAATTGATAGATTTAATAAAACTAATTTTTATTATACTATCGGGATTTGTTCACCGGGATTAACTGCTGCCCCTGCTATTGCAGAATATTTAGTGCAAAAAATGATTGAAAATGGACTTAAAACACGAGAGCATAAACTTGTAGTTAGACAAGCATATATAAATACCGAAACGTTAAGCAAGAAAAAACTAAAAGCATTAATCAAAAAAGACCCTGCATTTGGTAGAATAGTTTGTAGATGTGAAAAAATAACAGAGGGTGAAATAATTCAAGCATTAAATAGTCCGTTGCGACCTAAAACTGTTGATGGCATTAAACGCCGTGTGCGTCCAACTATGGGACGTTGTCAAGGAGGATTTTGTTTGCCTAAATTAATTAAAATTATGGCAGAAAATCTTAATATTCCAGAAGAAGAAATAACTTTGCACGGTTTAGGTAGTGAAGTGCTTAAAAAATAGGGGGAAATTATGCAAAAAACTGATGTTTTAATCATTGGGGGCGGTCCTTGTGGTTTGGCTGCTGCTGTTGGTGCTAGTAGGGCAGGAGCAAAGAGCATTATTTTGGAGCGTGATAGTAAATTAGGTGGTATCTTAAAGCAATGTATTCATAATGGTTTTGGTTTGCATTTATTTAATGAAGAACTTACAGGACCAGAGTATGCAAAACGTTGGATAGACAAGGTTAATACTTGTAAAGATGTGACTGTTTGTTTAAATAGTTTTGCCTATGATATAGAAAAAAACGGTTCTAGTTTTGTAGTTTCAGCCTATAATGAAGAAGATTTAATTGAAATCGAAGCAAAGTCTGTTGTTTTGGCTTTGGGGTGCAGAGAAAGACCTAGTGGTGCAATTTTACTTGCTGGTTCTCGTCCTAGTGGAATTTTTACAGCAGGTTGTGCTCAAAAATTAATAAATATAGATGGAAAATCGGTAGGGAAACGAGTTGTTATTTTGGGTTCTGGTGATATAGGTTTAATTATGGCTCGTAGGCTTACTTGTGAAGGGGCAAAAGTAGTGGGTATTTATGAAATTATGCCACAAAGTGGTGGTTTAGCTAGAAATATTACTCAATGTGTTCAAGATTTTAATATTCCACTTCATCTTTCCACAACAATTACTCGAACAGTAGGTAAAGACCGTTTGGAGGGGGTATATGTTGCTCCCGTAAACGAACGCTTAAAACCCGTTATGGAGTTGGAAAAGTTTGTTCCGTGCGATACGTTGTTGCTTTCAGTTGGTTTATTGCCTGAAATCGAGATTGCTGGCACATTTAAACCAGAATGGTGTCCTGCAACTAATAGTTATGTTGTAGATGAATATTTTCAAACAAATACTCAAGGTTTGTTTTGTGCGGGGAATGTATTGCACGTAAATGATTTGGTGGATAATGTTTCAAGAGAGGGTGAGGATGCAGGTTATTTTGCTGGCTTAAATGCATTAAATAAATTAAAAATTGCCCCAAAACTTACAATTTCATTTGATGAACACATTAAATATACAGTACCTAAATATATCTATAATACTGGCGAGGGTGAGGCAAAAATCTCGTTTAGAGTTAATAAAAATTATCGCAGAACAATCATACGTGCTATGAGTGGTGGACAAGAAATTTCTCGGAAGCCAACACCAGCAGTAACCGCTGGTGAAATGCAAACAGTTGTAATCGATAAATCAAAATTAGCAGATGATTTGCATTTGGAAATTCAAATTTTGTAGGTGAATTTATGAAAAAGTTAGAAACAGTGTGTATTCGTTGCCCTATAGGCTGTCATTTAGTGGTGCAAGAAAAAAATGGTGAGATTGAAGTTATGGGGAATTCTTGTCCACGTGGTGCTCAATATGGTAAGCAAGAATTCACTTGTCCAAAACGTACTATTACTACAATTTATAAAATGAAAAATGGACAAGTCTTGTCAGTTCGTACGTTAGGTGCAATAGATAAAAGTAGATATTTTGAGGCTCTTTCTGCTATAAAATCTGCCCCAGAACCTAAAAATCCTAAATTTGGAGATATTTTAGTAAAAAATTTACTAGG
>JAGART010000040.1 GCA_017622115.1 Clostridia bacterium | reverse complement strand
TATCTGTAAATTTAACAGCATTTGAAATTAAATTATTTAATACAATTTCAATTAGGGTAGGTGAACTATAAATCGAAACTTCATCAATATCGCACTCTAATTTTAAATGCTTCTTTTCAATTATTTCTTCATATTGTAATGTGATTATTCTTAATAATTCTGCTAAATCAAATTGCTCATTTTCAGGTATTATTTTTTGATTTTCTAATTTATTTAATTTTAAAATATTTGTTATTAATTGAGATAATTTTTTGCTTTGTTGTTCTAAAACATCAAAAATTTCTTGTTGTTTTTCTGGTGTTAAATTAGTATTTTTTAATGTTTTAGCATAATTTTGAATTATTGCAAGTGGCGTTTTTATTTCGTGCGAAATATTTGATATAAAATCGCTCTTTAAAACTTGATTTTTAGATAATTCTGCGGTCATAATGTTAATATTTTCGAAAATATGGTCATATTCATCATATTTTTCGTATTCGTGAAGTGTATTTAATTTTACACTAAAATCACCAGAGGCTATCTTTTTTGTTGCCTTTAATATTAAATTAACAGGTCTTTCTATCATTATTTTTCTGCGATAAATATCAGCAAAAGTACAAAGAATTGCTCCTGTAAGTAATATGCCTATAACTGCTAATGCAACTAAAAATGTATTTCCATTTGTTGCTGAAAATGTGGCAGAATATACAAAAATAGCACAAGTAGAAGTAAAACCTATTGTTAAAAAAAATAACAAAAACCCAACTAACGAAAATCTAGAATATCTTAAATTATTTCGTTTCATTTAACACCACTTTATAACCCAATCCGTGTACTGTTACTATTTCAAATCCAGTACAGTTGCTTGTTTTTTCTCTTAATTTTGCCATATATACATCAACTGTACGAGATGTTGCCGAACTATCAAAATCCCAAAATTCGTCCATTAATTGAGAGCGTGTAAAAGTCTTTTTAGGATAGGAAAGTAGTTTAAATAATAAATCAAATTCTCTAACAGTTAGTGCAATTTCTTTGTTGTCTATATATGCAGTATGTTCAATATTATCAAGTGTTAAATTTCCAATAGTTAGTTGTTGATTTTTTTCTATGTTTACTCGCCTTAAAATAGCACCGATTTTTAAAGTTAATTCATCTAAATCAAAAGGTTTAACTATATAATCATCAATACCGATTTTATAGCCTAATTGTTTAGAAAATTTATCATCTCTTGCTGTTAGAAAAATAATAGGTATTTGTTGATTTATTTTACGAATTTTTTCAGCAAAACTAAATCCGTCCATTTGGGGCATCATCACATCACTAATGATTAAATCAAAGGAGTGTTTTTCAAATTTTTCTAATGCTTCTATACCATTGAATGTTTGGATTGTTGAATAACCATAACTTTGTAAAAAGTTAGCAACACTTTCATTCAAGTCTTTGTCATCTTCTACAATTAAAATTTTTGCCATTTTTTCACCTCTACCATACTAAAATATCACATTTTTATCAAAAAATCTTTAATTAAATGTAAAAGTTTTGTAAATTTTAAATTTTTTAATTATTTTGTAACATTTTTTTGACGTTTTGCATAATGTGGGGGAAGGAGGTCTAATTTTATGTTTTATGATAATCGATGCAATAGATGTAATAGATGTTGTTGTAATAATTTCCCAACATCTAGTTTTGTAATAGGCTCATCTGGTAGTCAAGGTCCTCGTGGTTTGACAGGACCCACAGGACCGACAGGTCCAACTGGTGCAACAGGTGTAACAGGAGCGACTGGTCCTAGTGGTACAGGTCCAGTCGGAGCGACAGGTCCAACAGGTCCAACTGGTGCTACTGGTCCAATCGGTCCAACAGGATTAAGTGGTACAGGTCCAACAGGCGCAACTGGGCCAACTGGTGCTACGGGAGCGACAGGCCCAACAGGTGAAATCGGACCGACAGGAGCGACAGGCCCTACAGGAGCAACAGGTGAAATAGGAGCAACTGGTCCTACTGGACCTACTGGTGAAGCAGGTGTTGCTGGAGCTACTGGAGCAACAGGGGCAACAGGGGCGACAGAAGCGGCTAGTTTCGGTAGTTTCTATACAACTACTTCACAAACGGTAGATAATGCTTCCTTTCCTTTAACAGATACAGCCACTATATCAAATATGACATTAGAAGCAACTACTGGTACTGTAACTTTGCCAAATATCGGCACATATAGGGTAGAATATGGTGTATATCCAACAAATAGTACCGCAGGCGATACTATGAATTTAGCGTTAAATGGAGTAGATGTTGCAGGTACTCAACGCTCACTAGAAAATGCTACTTTAGTTACTGGTAGTGCAATTATAGAAACAACTACTGCAGATAGTACTTTGAATATTCAAATTAATGATACAACTGCTGTAACTTTTGATGATGCGACTGGTGTGTCTGGATATCTAAATATTGTTCAAATAGCATAAAAATAACTAAAAAACACCTAAAAATAGGTGTTTTTTAGCATTTTTTCAAAAATGTTTTTATTTTTCGATAAATTTTATAAATATAGCAGAATTATTTATATTTTATATTAATTTTATATGTTTAAAAAGTTATGTTTTATTTGTTTTTTATTTTGATATTAACAAAAAAACACGGGTGCTCCCGTGTTTTTTGATAAAAGAAAGTGATTAAAATTTGCACATTTCTGCTTCTAAATCAGAGCCCTTCACTTCTGCTGACTTTTCTGCTTCTTTTTGTGCTGACAATTCCTTCTCTTTCGCTTGCCTCTCCGCAATTTCTACAATTCTTCTATAAGAAGTACCAAAACAATTAGCCATAAAATACCCTCCTTTAACTTTTATCGGCGTTATTGTGGCAGATTTTAAACCTTCTGTCAAGCCTTTTTGTAAAATTTTTTTAACAATTTTTGTATTTTTTTGCTAAAAAGTTGTATTTTTAAGTACTTTTTTTGCGAAAAATGTAGATTTTTGCAAAATTTTTATACTAATGTGTTTAATTTGTTTGTTTTTTTCTTAAAAATAAGTATAATAAAATTGTTATGGAAAAAGATTTTAGAGACAATAGAATTAAAGAGTTGCGAGAAGTTTCTGGCATTACTCAAAGATTTTTATCATTAACTACTGGAATTAAACAAGCCAACCTTTGTCGTTGGGAAAAAGGACTTAATCGCCCTAATGTGCAAGACTGCTGGAAGTTAGCAGATTATTTTGGCGTGTCTATTGATTATTTGGTTGGTCGTACTGATAATAAATAATCATTTTTTGTCATTTAATTTTAATTTAAGGCAAGTGTAAATACATTTGTCTTTTTGTGTTTTGTAAAGTTTCTTATACAACAACTAAAAAACCGCTACCCATTGGGTAGCGGTGGTGGTCAATCGCTTAATGACGGTGCCAACACATGGCACTTACCTAGAAAATGGCGTTACATTAAGACTTACTTTTGACTACCTAATTATATCATATGCAAAAATAGTTGTCAATATTCATACATAATTATTTTGGAAAATTAAAAATTTCTTTAATATAATTTTGATTTTTTAATGTTTTTAATTCTTGATTATAATTTTGTGTACGAATATTAGAATATAGAATATTAGCCATAACATCAGCAATTTGAATTAAACTATTATTGCATGAATCGAAATATTTTACAGTAAATTTACTTTTAATATCGGGATTTCCCAACGATAATTCAGTATTTAAATATTCTTCTAAAAAAAATTTTGTTTTAGTACGTTCGTTTCTTTCATCTAATTGTAAATTATAATCCTCACTTTTTAGAAATAATTTTTTCTTATAAAAATGGATAAAAGCAATTTTTAATAAATAATTAAATGCTCTTGCTGTATTTTCATAAAAATTATTGTTCGGCAAAAGTTTTTTATTATCTATAACTATATA
>JAGART010000039.1 GCA_017622115.1 Clostridia bacterium | reverse complement strand
GTAGCAGCAATAACTACAATACCAGAACTAGACTCAAAACCGTCCATTTGCACAAGTAATTGGTTCAATGTTTGCTCACGTTCATCATTAGTGTTACCTAAACCAGCACCACGTTGACGACCAACAGCATCAATTTCATCAATAAAGATTAAGCAAGGTGTATTGCGTTTTGCTGTTTCAAATAAATCTCTAACACGAGCAGCACCAACACCAACATACATTTCTACAAAATCACTACCTGTAATACTGAAAAATGGCACTCCTGCCTCACCAGCAATAGCCTTTGCCAAAAGTGTCTTACCAGTTCCCGGAGGTCCAACAAGCAATACACCCTTTGGAATGCGTGCACCCATATCAGTAAATCTGCGAGGGTTCTTTAAGAAATCAACAATTTCTTTCATTTCTTGTTTTTCTTCTTCACAGCCAGCAACATCACTAAAACGAACTTTAAGTCCGCTTTCTACACGTGCCTTACTGCGTCCAAAGTCTCCATTTTTTCCAGACATTTTTGAAATTGTTTTGTAAGCAAAATAGCCCAAACAACACAACAATAAAATATAAATGTAAGGCAAGATTTGAGACATAAAACTTTCTTTAACAGGTTCTGAAGAAATAGAGATAACAGCACCAGTTGCGGCGGTTTTGTTGTATTCTTCAACTGCGTTTTGAATGTTTTCAACTTGGAAAGTATATGCCACAGTTATATAAAAATCAAATTCTTTTGGGAAACTTTCTTGTTTCTTTTCTAATTTTTCTGCATCAGCATCAGTATAGATACCATAAACAGTTGTACCGTAGAAGTGTACACCAACCACTTCGCCAGCATCTAATTTTGTATAAAATTCATCTTGAGTAATTTCTTTTTTGCTGTCGCCATTACCAACGAATGTAAGAATTAACACAATAGCCAAAAACGCTACGAGCAAAACAGAAAAGATTGGAAACTTTTTTGGTCCTGAATTAATCGGTCTTCCTTCCATAAAGATTCACTCCTAATTGTTCAATAGTATAGTATATTAACTTTTACCCGTAATTAATACTTGTCAAGTATAACATATTTCAAACAAAAAATAAAGCAAAATATAAAAAAAATAAAAAATTGTTAAGTAATGCCAAATTTATATAAAATAGAGCAAAAAAAGATGCCTAAAACATCTTTTTAATTAAAAAATCAACTAATTACTCACATCTTCATTTACGTTTGCATTAGATATTTGCACATACACCGCTGTAATTATATTGTCCATTACTTGTGCTTTTGTTAGTTTTATACTCATTGCTGAACCTAAATTATTGCCGTCCATATCCTCCCAGTGGCTAAATGTGTAACCTTGCAAAACTTGCTTTGTTACAAAAGTTATTGTATCAGTATCGCTTAAATTATCATAATAATCTGCAATTAAATAGGCTATTCCGCCCACTGTACTTGCAACTGCCACACCTTCTACACTTGCACCAAAGATAGCGGTGTAAGTTTCGTTTTTAGTTACCGTTTGATTAAGTGGATTTTCTAATATTTGTGCGTTATCACTAGCTCGCACCCAGTATAAAAATGCTTTTCCAACATTTGGAGCAGCGAATGAAGTAATGATATCGCCACTTGCATATTTGCCACCTGTACTAGATACAGAACCTCCGCTACTGGCTTGTATTGTGATTGTATATGGATTTGCTTGCCATACAGCATATAATACAATCAATCCACCATTTGTTGAAGTTAAATTATTTACACTTTGTCCGTTTGTGTATGTGGCAGTGGTGGCTGTACTACTTGTACTCCAACCTAAAAATGAGTAGCCAGTCCGTGTATATGTATTTGTGATTAGGGCTTTGGCAGTATCGTATGTGTGTGTAGAGTTAGACATACTTCCATTTGTTGCTCCGTTGCCGTTATACTCAATATAATAGGTGTTTGGTGTCCATTTTGCGTAAAGGGTGTGGTCTGCTGTTACTGTTGTAGTTGATGATACAGCACTTCCAGTTAAATCACTATTTTTATACCAACCAGCAAAAGTGTAGCCAGTACGAGTTGGTGTTGGAAGTGTGCTATAAGCAGTATTTGGAGATACTTCGAGAATTTCACATTCGCTACCACCATTTGAGTTAAATGTAACCGTTTTACTTGCTAAACTGGCAATACTAGATAGGGAGAGATGAGCGGCAGGACGGACACCAAAGGTATAGTGCACATAGTAGCCGTTAGAAGCGCCCGAGGAATTAACTCGAAGAGCAAGGTCGTTATTAACGGAACCGCCGGAGCGCAGCCAGCAATATGATGTTGTTACTCCGCTGTTTAAAAAAGACGCTGTCTCAAATCCTGCATATGATTGGCTAGATAAGCCCCATAATCCTCCGTTAAAACTATTACTTGATGTCGATGTGTTGTACAATTCGTAAAATGATGGTATCCAGAACATATCACTATATACCGTGTTATCCCACGTCCAACTACTATAATAACTTCCACTATAACTATATAGTGCGTTGTGGTGTGAACAAGCTGATGAACTATATTTTGCATCTGGTTGTTGTGTACTACTATATTGCCAGTTTGTGCCAGTCGCACTCTCCATTGCACTAGGTGATATTACTATTTGTGATAACACACTATTTGTACTATTCATATCTGTATAGATTTGTTGTGTTGCTTGTCTTAATGTTGAACGTGAGTAGTTACCATATTGGTCATAGTCTGTCTTTGTAGTACCTGCAAAAATACCACTTGAATAAGTTTTTCCATCATAGTTGAAATACTCTACTGTATATGGTCTTGTCATCATTATAGTTAAGTAATCTTTTGTGCGATATGTTACTTGCCAGTACACTGGGT
>JAGART010000038.1 GCA_017622115.1 Clostridia bacterium | reverse complement strand
GGCAAATTCGGTGGATAACTCTACAATATTATTTTTCATTTTTTACCCCCTATTTTTACTTTAAGCAGCGAGATTGCCACGGATTTGTTTACAAATCTTCGCAATGACAAGTTACTTAAATATTTTATTAGACTTTTATTTTCTATACTTTTAGTATATCTAATTTTTTAGAAATAATCAAACAAATTTTAGTACTTTTGCTAATTTAATTGAAAAGTCGAAATATTCTCGTAAATATAAGGTAAAAAGCAAAAAACACCTAATTATTAGGTGTTTCTATTTCATTTTGAATTTCTGTTTGCGTGTAATATGTAGGAGTAATATCTGTTGTGCTTTTTTCGACAGGGAAAACAACAGCCATAGCAACTATTGCCATAGTAAATCCAGCCATAATCGAAACAAACCTACTCCAAAACATTTTATTTCTTAAACAAATAACTTGAAAAGGCATATTTTTTACCCCCTATTTGTTTAATTTTAACAAAATATCTTTTAATTAGCAAACAAATTTAATCAAAATTTGACAAATTATTTAAAAATAATATTTTCTGGCATTAAATAACCAAATAATTCATTTTGCATAGCAGTACTTGCATCAACTTTTGAAGGATAAGTAAATGCTTTATTTTGTGTACTACATTTTATAATAACAGTATGTTTACCTGGATATCTATCTAAAATTTCAAAAACATCATCTTTTAAAGATTGGTTTGTTAAATCAAATTTAAGATAAAGTTTTTCAATAATTTGCGGTTCTTTGATTGGTTCAATTTTAGGAGTATCTTCTATAACTTCGGTTTTCCAAGTGGTTATATCTTCGGGCAAAACAATAGGTCTATCGCCCTCTTTTATACTTAATTTACCTATAAAAGTCATCATATTATCAACATAAAGCATAGGCTTGAATTTCTCGTAAATTTTAGGGAATACAAGCACTTCAAAAGTACCAAACAAATCCTCGACTGTTACGACAGCCATTTCTTTGTTACCAACTTTTGTATTCATTCTTTTTACAGCAGTAATAATACCACCGCATTTAACTTGCTTACCATCCTCCACGCCTTCGTACGTAGTCATTTCTTCTTCACCATCTTCACTTTGAACGACAACTGGAATAAGCATATTACTTGTCATATTAAATTCTTTATATTTATCACGATATTGGTCTAAAATGTGTCCACTAACATACACACCTAAAACTTCTTTTTCATATTTTAGGCGTTGTTGGTCTGTGTATTCTGGAATATCAGGATACTCAACAACATTTAATTTTTTATCTTCTTTAAGAATATCATCAAACAAAGTGATTTGACCTAAATTTTGAGATTTTCTATCACTTGAAACACGTTCGACTATTGACTCATAAACGGCTATCATTTGACTTCTTGGCACACCGAAACAATCAAAAGCACCAGACCAAATCATTGATTCCAAAAAGCGTTTATTGTGTGCTTGTCCACCCATACGACTAATAAAGTCTTGAAGATTTAAGAATTTACCATTTTTTTCACGTTCTTCTACAAGTTGTTCAACTAGTCCAACACCAACGTTTTTAATACCACCCAAACCAAAGCGAATTGTATTATCATCTTCAACATTAAAGTATGCCAAACTTTTATTTACATCTGGTGGCAAGATTTTAATATCGTGTGCACGAGCAAGTTCCATATAGTGAGTAAGTTCTTCACTTTTTGTAATACGGTTATTAATAATCGCAGTATAAAATTCTATTTTGTGATAAACTTTC
>JAGART010000037.1 GCA_017622115.1 Clostridia bacterium | reverse complement strand
TCAACGCCAAGATTTTTTGCGTATACAGGGTCAAGAGCGTGTTCTGCATCTATAAATGCCGCTGTACAGCCCATCTTTTGGGCTTCTGCAACTACGTGCAAAGCAACTGTTGTTTTACCTGATGATTCTGGGCCATAAATTTCTACCACACGACCACGAGGCATACCACCAATACCCAAAGCCAAGTCAAGAGTTAAACAACCTGTTGGAATAACATCAACGGCTTGATGCACATTGTCGCCCAATCTCATAATAGAACCTTTACCAAATTGTTTCTCAATTTGAGCCATAAGTTGCTCTAAATTTTTTGCTTTTTCTTTATCTTCCAATTTCGTTCTCCTTTGGTGTTTTACAAACGTATTATACACCATTTGTTCGAATTTATAAAGCGTTTTTACGTAATTTCTGCAAAATTTTTGCTATTGCCAAATTGCAAGTATATTTACGATTAAAATTTAGGTCGTTTGTAGCAACGAAGTCAAAAATTTTTTCACTAACTTCGTTTAGTATTGTAATTCTACTCCCCTGTTGAATAGGAGTAATCAACAAAAGCATATCAAAATTATTGTCAAACATATATTTCTTTGTTGCTTCTAGTGAAGAAAATTCTTCATTTACCAAATTAATACAATATTGACGATTATTAGGAATATTTACAATAAATTTTTCAAATTCACCACTTGTATAATTATCTTGATAACCTAATTTAATTTTTCTTAAATTTAATAAATGAGCAAAACATTGACTCAAAGTAAGTGGTTCATCAACATAAATAAAATTACCTAAAATCTCAAAAAGTTGTCTTTTAAATTCTTCAATAAGCATTTGATTGTCAGTCTTTGGAATAAAGCAAACTTGTATATCACCAAATTCGTCATAACAAGTTAAATCAAACATTTGGCTACTTTGAATTGAGTTTATTGTATCTATTATTTTTGATTTTGTAGCACCAAAAAATTTGAAACAAAATGAATTTTCTGTATTAAATATTTTTTGTAACAAGTTATAGTCAAGTGCTTCTTCTAAATTATTTAAAGTAGAATCAACAATACAGCATTTATTAATTCCATTACATATAGTATAGCCAAAAAAACAAGTGTCATAGTGTGGTGCAAAATACTGGTCTGTTGCAAGTTTTATAAAATGCAAAGTAGCCGTTTCACTAAAAGGAACGGCTATTATTGTATTTTTATTAAATAATTTAATTAAAGTATTTGAATCTATATCAAAATTAACTAAATGAACACAATCAAATTTGCAACCAACACTAGTAAACTTTTTTAAAAGCAACTGTATTGGTAAATCTTTTTCTGCATAAAATTTATCTATAATAATTAGTGAAGATTCCATTTAATTTCCCTATTTTTATTCTTCTGTATTAGGTTTAGACATCAAAACATCTTTATTTTTTACAGTATAATCCACAGCAGACCAAATTGTAGCCAGTGCAGCACACCCCATTACAACATAAGCACAAATAACTAAAATTTGATTTATAATATCGCACGCAACATAACCAGTATCTACAAACAAGCCTTGTGAAATAAACATAAACATAGGAATAAAAATATAGATTAAAACAGATTTAAATTTTCCACTCCAAACAGCAGAAACAACTACACCCTTTGAAGCCCCTACTTGTCTAATTCCGTTTACCAAACTATCTCTAATAAATATAATTGTTAAAACTAAAATTCCCCAAGGAGCAGCAATAGTGCCATCTATAACGATTAAAAACAATGTACAAGTATAAAGCATTTTATCAGCCAAAGGGTCTAATAGTTTGCCTAAATCTGTAACTAAACCACGTTTGCGTGCAATTTTACCATCAAATAAATCAGTCAAAGCAGCAATAATAAATAACACTACTGCAATAACTTTTCCATAAGGGATAAAAGTTGCTAAATAGCAAAACATCATAATAGGCACTAAAATTATTCTTAAAAATGAAATCTTATTCGGTAAATTCATAAAAGCCTCTTTTTATCTTAATGTTAAATATTAGTCCATCATTCCATCTGAAAATAGTTCGTTATATCTCATCTCATCAATTAAAACTTTACGTTTGTTTGTACCATCAGCAGGTGAGATAAATCCGTTCATTTCCATTTGGTCAACAATTCTAGCAGCACGTGCATAACCTACCGCATATCTACGTTGAATTGCAGAAATTGAAGCATTTCCTGATTTAATAAAATCAAATAATGCTTTTGGTAAAATTGGGTCATACTCAATACCATCACTGCTATCATCACTGTTATTTGAGTTGTTACTTCCCTTACCATCTAAAATTTGGCGTACTAATGCCTCATCAACTATATTATCGTTGTTATTTATGATAAAGTCAACAATATTTTGTACTTCATTGTTATTTAAGAAAGGACATTGAATACGTACTGGCTCTGGCAAGTTTTGAGGGAAGTACAACATATCACCTTTACCCAAAAGTTTTTCTGCACCACCTTGGTTGATAATTGTCATAGAGTCTTGATAACTATTCAATGAGAATGCAATACGAGATGGCAAGTTTGTTTTAATAGTACCAGTAATAACATCAACAGAAGGTCTTTGAGTAGCAAGTACCAAGTGAATACCCGCAGCACGAGCAAGTTGAGCAATACGCATAATTTTGTCTTCTATATCTTTTTTTGCAAAAGACATTAAGTCCGCCAACTCATCTACGATAATTACAATTCTAGGTAGTTTAGGCTCTTTACCTTTATACACTGCTTCAAGAGAATTATATTCTTCAAAGTTTCTAACTTTTAATTGTTGGAAAGTACTGAAACGTTTATCCATCTCACCTATTGCCCAGTCAAAAGCATTTAATGCTTGTTTTGGATTGCAAATTGCTTCTGGTGTAAGCAAATGTGGTAAACCATTATAACTTGAAAATTCCACACGTTTTGGGTCGATAAGGATAAGTTTTAAATCGTCTGGACCCATTTTATACAACAAACTAACAATAATAATGTTTAAGCACACACTCTTACCAGAACCAGTACTACCAGCAATCAACAAGTGTGGCATAGATGCCAAATCACAAATTTTTATAGAACCAGAAATATTTTTACCCAAAGCAAACGGCATAGCAGATTTTGAATTATGGAATTCTGGCGCATCAATAACATCACGCAAACCGGTTGTTGCAATTTTTTTGTTAGGCAACTCAATACCTACCAAATTTTTACCCGGAATTGGAGCTTCAATTCTAACACCACCGACAGAACGCATCATCATAGCAATATCGTCAGAGTGTTGTTTGATTTTGTTTACAGAGATACCTGCTGGCATTTTGATTTCGTATCGAGTAACAGCAGGGCCTTGTACAACACTTTCTACAACGGCAGAAATTTTAAAACTGTCCAAAGTTTCTTCCAAAATTTGAGCATTCTCTTTAAAGTCTGCTTCATTTTCTTCTAACTTACTAGAAATAGTAGTCAACAAATTTAAAGGAGGTCTTACATAAGGACTGGGTTTTCTGTAAACCGTTGTCGGACTTGTAGTAGGTTTCGTTTGCGACATTTCTAACTGCTCGTGTTTTACTTCTTTTTGTTTTGGTTTTATTTCTTGACCAAAATCACTTTTAAAAGTATTGTTTATTGGTTTTACTTCATCAATAATCTTTGAAATATCCTCAAATGAATTTGTGTTGTTTTGAAAATTAGTATTTTGAGGTTGGAAAGGTTGAAGCGGTTCTAATTTTAAATCAGCAGCAAAATGCTCTGGCATTGGTTTTTGCTGTTGAAATTGAGATTGTGGTTGAGGTTGAACAAAACTTTGTTGATTATTTGAAAAATTATAATTTTGATTTGGATTAAAGTTTTGAGCAGGTTGAAATTTTTGAGAAATTGGAAATTCTTGTTGCTCGTATTTTTTATTAAAGTTTTCAAATGAATTTTCTTTTGCTTGATTTATAAATTGATGAATAGTAAAAGGTTCTTCATTTTGTTGTTTTGGTTCAGCCTTATTACTCAAAGTTGCATAATCGCTACCAAAGATTTTTTCTGCGTATTTATCATTTGCATTTTCAACTTGTCCATTGTGAGTTATTAGTTCTTCTGATTTATTAGTTTGCAACGTGATATTTACATCTTCTTCTTTCTTCTTTGGTTCACGTTCTTTTAATTTTTCAAACAAAGTTTTCTTTTCTTTTTGCTTTGCTATATAAGTACTCTCTACCTTTGCATCATTTTGCACAGGATATGATACAGCCCTAGAATTTAATTTTTTGTAATCTTTTAATTTGAGATAATAATCAATCATAAAAGCAATACAAATAAGTGCTAAAATACCAAATACTATATAAGCACCAACATAATTAACTAACGCACCCAAACCATAAGAGAAAATACCTGCAAGCACTCCACCTGGTGTAAGTTTATCGGCATAAGTTACAGACAAATACTCACCCATATTTGATATCGCAATATTAGTCAGAGCAGTTTGAAGCACACATATAAGGATAAAATATAACCCTATTAAAGAAAATACATAATTTTTAGCGATAGTGTATCTCTTTTTGGTCAACATTAAACCGCCTACAATTCCAGTAACGATTAATACAGGATATGTTGCCAAACCAAAAGTACCTAATATAAACGAACGAATAAATGGTAAAAAGTTTACAATAATACAAAACAACAAGAAAACGGAACAACTTAAAAGAGCAATTCCCCATTTTGCTCTTGTGCTCAATCTATTTTTTGACGACTCAACGTGTCTGCTTGTGTATCTCTGCAAAGTCAACCTCCCAACCTTTTGCAAAATTACTATAAATACATAATATCATTTTTTCCTAAAAAACACAAACAAAACATTATGATTTTTTAAAATTCCGCCCCCGCAGTAAGTTTTTTTACTTACCCAACAATTTAAGTACATCTAAATTGTTTTCTTTTGACACCATACTTACTGTAAGGTAATCAAAGTCATAGTACTTATTGAATGCTTCGTTCATTTCCTCTAACGTAACCTTATCAATGTTTTGTATCTCATTACTTACATCAAAGAGTTTATTATTGTATATATAGTATTTAGTATTACTATTTGCTTTACCTGTAATTGTTTGATTAGAAAATGCTAAACTTGTTTTAGCTATATTCTTACAAGTATCTAATTCTTCTTGTGTAAATCCCTCTTTAAGAGCGAGGGCAACAGTTTCTTTTACTAATTCAAATGCTTTCTTTGAGTTTTGAATACTAGATATAAAGTGAATAGAGTTCATACCGCATTCCCCATATAGACAAGCATAAGTATGTATAGCATACACTAGACCGTGCTCTTCTCTTAACTTTATAAACAATCTAGAAGTCATAGTAGAACCTAATGCAATCTTTGCTAAACTATATGCTGTTATATCAGGTGCAGATTTATTTATACTACGGAAATTAATCATAGCATACACTTGGTCTGTTTCTTTACTACTAAAATTTAATCTTTCTTTTATATCTATATCTTGTATAGGTTGGCAATAAGTAATAGGTTCTCTTTCTCCAACGCAATAAGGTTCTACATATTTCGCCACAAGATTTATAGTATCTTCTATAGTTATATTTCCGCATACACTTATGATAATTCTATCTGGTGTATAAAAACGATTTCTAAAATCTAAAAGGTCTTGTGTAGTAATCTTTGAAACAGATTCGACAGTTCCTCCCAAAGTATAAGCATAGCCTGTACCTTGTAAGCTTATGATTTCACCTAAACTAAAAACTTTATC
>JAGART010000036.1 GCA_017622115.1 Clostridia bacterium | reverse complement strand
GTAGTGCAACTATCTAAAATAATTTTTGCCTCTGTTTGTTTGCTATTAGAAATAGCACGTACATAGCGAAGATAATTTTTAAATATTTTTGGACCAAGATTTTTTGTTCCCTCAACATTTAATTCTTCTGGCTCAATACTTGTAACTACATAAATTTTTTCTTTTGCACGTGTGATTGCAACATTAAGTCTATTTTCACCACCCTCAACAGAAAGTGGGCCAAAATGAGCAACAACTTTGCCAAATTCATTTTGAGCATAACCTATACTAAATATAATAATATCACGCTCATCACCTTGTACATTTTCAAGGTTTTTAACAAATAAACTAATGTCTTCGCCGTTTTCTTTGCGGTTGCGTTCTTTTAAAATTTGTTCACGGAAACGAGGATTTTTTGTGCATTCTGCATCAATAGCATCTTCAATCGCACTTTCTTGCTCACTATTAAAAGTAATAACCCCAATAGATTGCTTGTTTTTGCGAGTAGAGAATACTTTCTTTAATATGTCAACTACTGCTTTTGCTTCAACTTCGTTGCATCTGTTTAACCATTTGCCTTCAACTTTAATTCGTTGTATAGGCTTTTTGCCTACATTTTTAGTTGTGTTTGGTGCAATTTGTAATTTTCCGTCATAAAAAAGATAGTTAGAGAAGTTGATTAACTCTTCATTTTTACTACGATAGTGATAGGTAAGGTGTGCACTTGTGTATCTTGTCATAGCAAGGTCAAGTAAACTCTCAACCTCTAACGCTGCTTGTGTAGAATAGTCCATTTCTTCATCAATATCACTACCTAAATAACGCTTCATAAACATAGCGGTAGGGCGTAATTGTTTTGAGTCCCCAGCAATAACTATATTTTTGCCACGGAAAATAATAGGCAGAGTGTTTTCTATAAAGATTTGCGAAGCCTCATCAAAAATAACAATATCAAATAAATTTTTTGTAAGAGGCAAAATAGTACAAGCACTTTCTGGACTTAACAACCAACAAGGGAATAGATTAAACATAAATTCGCTATAAACTTCCATAAATTTGCGAATAGGCCATTGTTTTTGTTGTTTGTTTATTTGATATAAGTAGTTTTTGTTTTCTGCTGATTTATTAAAAAGAGAAACATAATCATTTTTAAAACTATCCATACATATAGCACGAGAAACAAGATTTTGCTCCGTTTTAAGTGAAATAATTCTGTTTTTTAGGTTTTCATAATCAATAGTTTTGGCTAGTTCTTCTGTTTTTTCGTTTTCTATTTTTGTAACTTCATAATAAATACGAATTGTTAAAAGTTTGTTGATTGTATCTAAATATCTAGCCTTTGTATCTGTGTTTTTGTAAGCAAAATCAAGTATTGTGTGTTCGGCATCTGTTAATTGAGTAAGTGTAAGATTTAAATCTCTAAACTCAACATAGTTGTCTAATGCGTTGTAAAGTAATTTTAGGTAACTTGAATTTCCATTTAAAATATAGTTTATTAAGTTTGCGTAACCAGTATCGGTTAATACTTCTCTCAAAAACTCATATTCACGAGTATATTCTTTTATAGCAATAATAGTTCTTTCAAATTCTTCTTCTATTTCTCTTTCTGTACTTTTTGTTTTAGACTTTGCAAAAGGAAGCATAGGCAAAAATACATAACTTGCTTGAAGTGTCTTGTATGCATTTGGATTTGCTTCTTTTGCAACAAACTTTGCCAAAGGTTTTAATTCGTTGATATCCAACTTTTTATCTACATAATATGAAATTAATTGTCTTGAATTTGGATATTGAGAAAAATCAAAAGGTACAACTTTTGCGTTAAGTAGTTTGTTTAATTTTGATTTGCTTTGATTGATTGTGTGTAAATCCACATCATCTTTTAGGCAGTCAACAAATGGATTGCTCTTTTTTGATTCTGTAAATTTATAATATAGTTCTGCTTTGTTCTTTTCTTTGATTAAACGTAAGTTATCGCTTAAAGTAGGGTAGTCTAGTTTAAGTAGTTCATTTGAATTTATTAAATTTTGATATATTGTATAGTCATAACTATTTTTGCCAATTATATTAGAATTAGCATACATTTCCTGTAAACTTAAACCAAAATTAGTTTTGTTAAATAAAGTATTTGAGATTGTTTCTAGTTCGGCAGTTTCTGTTTTTATTTGATTACCAATTTCTGCATATCGGTTTTCGTTGGCTGTAGGGGTAAAATTAATAGTGTTCTCGTGGGCTTGCTTTGCACGTTCATAAAAATTTTGTCTGCTTTTTTCTGGGTCAACAAGAAACATAACTTTTTCATTTAAAGAACCTAAACGATTATAAACCACATCGAGGGCGGCTTTCTTTTGAGAAACAACTAATACTCGCTTGTGTTTGCAAATTGAATCGGCAATGACATTTACGATTGTTTGCGACTTACCAGTACCAGGAGGACCATAAATTACTATATTACCGCTATTGTTAAGATTTTGAATTGCATTTTCTTGTGCATAGTCTAAATTACTTACAAAAAACAATCGCTCATCAGTTTTTTTGCTCTTTTTTGGTGTTTTTGCATACAATAGTTCATCTATTGCTTCATTAGTTAATTTCTGTTTTTCTAAAAGGGTGTAGTCATTGTAAATTGAATTTGCTAGTGGAAATCTGCCCATTACACAGTAATTTTTTACTTCTAATGGCTCATTAATACTCGGCTCTTTGCTACGTTCAAAATCAAACATACCTTTTCTAGCGGTATAGCCAATTTTAAAGCCAAATTTACGCATATAATCAATTACTTCTGCTACGTTTTTAAATCGAGTGTTAAGACTGCCCTTAAACTCTAACTCCATTTCTTCAAGATTGAGTTTGTGTTGTTGAGCATACGCTACACAAAAAACTTTGTTAAATTGAATGGCTTCATCTCTTTTGATTGCTACTTCCACAGTGTTTTCATCTACAATATCAATAACAATAGGGAAAAGAAGCAAAGGTGCTTTGATTAACATATCTTTGCTAATACTGCCTTGTACAAAAGGGTAACCTATATACAACTCATATCTTCCTGTTTCTTTTTCAAATTCTTCAATTTCTCTTTTTAAATTTTTAATAGAAGTAATTTGAGAGGAAATAGCTTTTTTTGTTTCTTCTCTGCGTAAGCGAGAAAGTTTCAAACTAGCAGCACTTTTTTCTTTGCCCTCTAATTTTTCTAATTCTTGATAGTTTTTATCTAACTTTTTTTCTATTCCCAAATTTTTGTATAATCTATCTTTGTCTTCTGCTTTGATAATAGGGAAAGAATAGCGTTTTTCTCGCCATAAAAATTCTACAAATGCATTTATTGTTTCATAATCGCCATCAAAAATTTTGCCCAAATCAAAGGCGTATTTTTTGCTAATCTTTTTTGAATATAAACTTCGGTTTTTTCCGCTAATTTCTATTAAACGTTCTTTGTAATATGTATAAATCGATTTCATAAAACAACCCTTTTAGTGAATAATCAATCTATTATATCAAAAAATACAAAAAACGTATGTATTTTTAGTCAACTTTTTTTAAATTTTTTGTTGAATTTGGTTGTTTTGACTTTTGCCTGTCAAAAGATAGTCAACTTTATCTATGCTTTCTTTTATGTTAAGAGAAGAAGTATTTATTACAAGAGCATCGGCAGATTTTTCTAATTTATAATTTAAAAATTGTTGTTTAGTACTAGGAATTCTTTTTCTTCTTACTTCTGGCTCTGCTGTGATATAAAATTTAAAACCGGGATTAGGTAATACTGCATTGCTTAACTCTCCGCAATCTACAACTACATCAAATTTTTCTGCAATTTCTTTTTGAGCATTTCTAAAAATCTCACTAAATAAAGCATTGCTACCAAGTTTTTGAGCCATATCTAATACAAAATAATCATCTAATTGATGAGTTATGTTTCTTTCTCCAACTTTAATAACTAATTCTTTATTGTTAGCACATTGAATTGTTTCGAAATTAAGATGAATAGTAGAAAGAATTGCTCTAACCATTTCTGGAATGTTGTACTCTACATTGTTTTGTACACATACATAAGCATAGGCTTTTACAATATTATCTGTGTTAAGATAAGTGCAATCGTGTCTTTTGGCAATTTCTCTGGAAATAGTAGTTTTGCCTGCTCCAATAGGACCATCAAAAACTATTGAAGTGTGTTTCTTTTGTTTTTTACATAAAATCATAAGTTGCTCCTAAAAAGTGTTTTTGCGTATTATAGCACACTAAATTTGGGTTGGCAAATAAATTTAGGGCAGTTTTAATTTAATAATTTACTACTTTTTGAGTTGTTTTGCGTTTTTTATGTTAAAAATAAATAATAATACTTGAATTTTAGTAAAATTTGAGTTATAATTTAACGATAATCAATTTTTTAGGAGAAATAAAAAAAATGCAAACAACATTTCGTACTTACAAATGTGATGAAATAACAAAAGAAATGGAAAGTTCTGTGGTAAAAGTTGCTGGCTGGGTGGCTACAATTCGTGACCACGGTGGTATTACTTTTATCGACTTGCGTGACCAATCAGGTATTGTTCAAGTAGTTGTAGAAGATGATTCTAAATTAAAAGGCGTTACTCGTGAGAGTGTAATTTCTGTTGAAGGTAAAGTTGTATCTCGTGGAGAGGGTAATGTAAACCCAAAACTCAATACTGGTGAAATAGAAATCGTAGCAGAAACTGTAAACCTTTTAGGTCCTGTTTTGCAACCTCTTCCTTTTGAAGTTGAAGAGAGCAAAAAGATTAGAGAAGATGTTCGTTCAAAATTTAGATTTTTGGATTTGCGTAACCCAGAAGTATTTAACAACATTTTGCTTCGTGGTAAAATAAACTCATATTTGCGTAAGTCTATGGAAGATTTAGGCTTTGTAGAAATTGCTACTCCACTTTTGAGTGCAGACAGTCCAGAAGGTGCAAGATGTTTCCTTGTGCCTGCTAGACAACACCCTGGTAAATTCTATGCACTTCCACAAGCGCCTCAAATGTTTAAACAATTATTAATGGTTGGTGGTTTTGACAGATACTTCCAAATCGCCCCTTGTTTTAGAGATGAAGATGCTCGTGCAGACCGTGCTGCTGGTGAATTTTATCAATTAGATATGGAAATGAGTTTTGCAACACAAGAAGATATGTTTGAAATCGGCGAAAAAGTATTTTACGACTTGTTCGCTACATTCGGCAAAAAAGAGGTTAGCAAAGCCCCATTTGTGCGTATTCCATTTAAAGAAAGTATGGAAAGATTTGGTACTGATAAACCAGATTTAAGAAACCCATTAGAAGTTAAAAACGTTACAGAAGTATTTGCAAATACAGAGTTTAACGCATTTAAAGGCAGTACTGTAAAAGCAATCGCTGTACACGATATCGCTGGCAAACCTCGTAGTTTTTATGATAACCTTACTAATCGTATGATTGAGGCTGGTAGTAAAGGTCTTGCTTGGATTAAAGTGGAAGCAAATGGCGAGTTTAACAGTCCTATTGCTAAATTTTTAAGTGATACAGAAAAAGCCCAACTTGCAACTATTTTAGAGGTTAAAGAGGGTTCTAGTATTTTCTTGCTTGCAAACAAACCTAAAACAACTACAAAATTAAGTGGTATCTTACGTGATATGTTGGGTGAAGAACTCAATCTTTGCGACCCAAACAAATTTGCATTCTGTTGGATTACAGATTTCCCTATGTATGAGTTAGATGATGAGGGAGTATTGCAATTCTGTCACAACCCATTTAACAAACCAAATGGTGATGTAAGCAAACTTACAAAAGAAAATGCACTTGACTTAAATGCTATTCAATTTGACCTCGTATGTAATGGTATTGAATTGTTGAGCGGTGCAGAACGTAACAACGACCCTCGTGCTATGCTTAAACTTATGGAAGTGGTAGGCTATACAGAACAAGATTGTATCAAAAAGTTTGGTGCTTTGTACAATGCGTTCCAATATGGTGCGCCACCTCACGCAGGTATGGCTTTGGGGATTGACCGTAGTATTATGCTCATTTTAGATGAACCAAATGTACGTGAGGTTATTGCATTCCCATTAAATAAATCTGCTTATGACCCTCTTATGGACGCTCCAAACGAAGTTAGTCCAAAGCAATTAGCAGAATTAAACATTAAAATCGATATTAAAAAAGATTAGTTATTAAAATATAAAAAGGAGTAATTTATGATTACAATTACTGATATGGAATTGTCTTTTGGTGGTGCTCCATTATTTAAAGATGTAAATTTAAAGTTTACCCCAGAAAACTGTTATGGTGTTATCGGTGCTAATGGTGCTGGTAAATCAACTTTTTTAAAAGTTTTGAGTGGTGATTTAGAGCCAAGCAAGGGTAGTGTAGATATTCCTGCAAACGAACGTCTTTCAGTGCTTCGTCAAGACCACTTCGCTTTTGATGAGTTTACTGTAATGGATACAGTTATTATGGGTAATAAACGCCTTTACGAAATTATGAAAGAAAAAGAGGCACTTTACGCAAAACCTGATTTTAATGAAGAAGATGGTATAAAGGCTGCCGAATTAGAAAGTGAATTTGCCGAAATGAATGGCTGGGATGCGGAACTTGATGCCGCAAAACTCTTAAATGGTTTGGGTATTCCTGAAAATGTTCATTACGAACTTATGCGTGACCAAAATGGTTCTGTAAAAGTAAAAGTTATGCTTGCACAAGCACTTTTTGGTACTCCTGATATTCTTTTGTTGGACGAGCCAACAAACCATATGGACCCAGAAAGTATAGAATGGCTTCAAGAGTTTATTATAAATTACCCCGGTACTGTAATTGTTGTATCGCACGACCGCCACTTTTTAAATACTGTTTGTACTTATACTGTTGATATAGACTATGGTAAAATTAATATGTGGCCGGGTAACTACGACTTTTGGTACGAGTCAAGTCAGTTGATGCTTCAACAAATGAAACAAGAAAATAAAAAGAAAGAAAAACGTATTGAAGAATTAAAAGAGTTTATTCGCCGTTTCGGTGCTAAAAAATCTCTCGCAAAACAAGCAACTAGTAGAAAGAAAATGCTCGATAAAATCCAAATCGAACATCTTCCTGTTTCAAATAGAAAGTATCCTTATATCAACTTTAAGTTTGAACGTGAACTCGGTAGAGATATTTTAGAAGTTAACAATCTTAAATATAATTTTGAAGGTAAACAACTTTTAGATGGTATTTCTTTTAGATTAAATAAAGATGATAAAGTAGTTGTTTTAGGAGATAACGAAAACGCAGTTTCTGCTCTTTTGGATATTATCGCTGGTGAAATAACAGAGTTTGAAGGCAACGTAAAATGGGGTACAACTGTCCAAAAAGGTAGTTTGCCAAAAGATACTGCAAGTTTCTTTGATAACGATTTAAATATCACAGAATGGCTTGCCCAATTTAGTAAAGAACGTGATGTTACATATCTTCGTGGATTTTTAGGTCGTATGCTTTTTAGTGGCGATGATAACCTCAAAAAAGTTAAAGTTCTTTCTGGTGGCGAAAAAGTACGTTGTATGTTCTCTCGCCTTATGGTTATGGGTTCTAATGTTCTTATTATGGACCAACCAACAAACCATTTGGATTTGGAAAGTATCACTGCTTTAAACGAAGGTCTTGTGGACTTTAAAGGTGTGCTTGTGTTTAGTTCTCACGACCACGAATTAATCCAAAGTGTTGCAAATCGTGTGTTAGAAATTAAAGATGGCAAACTTATAGATAGAATGTGTACTTATGAAGAATACATTGAGAATAAAAAGTTCTCTCACAACTAATTTTTAAAAAGTTCATTTTTAAATGGGCTTTTTTGTTTTTTTGTTAAGTTATACTAAAAAATTATAAAATTTATATATTAACTCTGGTCATATTGCAGATAAAGAGGTATTAAAAGTACCTTTTTTATTTGTTTTACGAGAATTTTTCGACTTTTCGACAATTTTTGCAAAAGTAATGAATTTTGTTTGCTCTTAACACATAAAATTTGCTATACTTAATTAAAATAAATAAAAAGGAGAGTAAAAAACTATATGCAAAATAGGCTTTTGAACTTATCCACAGGCTCTTCGTACCCGCTGGGGGGGGGGCGCTTAATCGCCTAAAAAAACGTGCAAGAAAGGTAATTTTTGCCTTTAAAACAAGTAAATTGCAATACAATATTGAATACAAAATCAATTTGTTTTTAACTCAAAAACTACATAAAAGTTTAGTTTTAGTAACATAATAAGATATGTAAATAGTTTATCAAAATACGAGTATTACTCGTAAATTCGCACTAATAGTTCTCTTACAACGAAAGTTGAAATTTACGTACCGCAAATTACAACTTTGATGTTGTTGCGAAAACCAATAGTACTCGTAATGCCACACTCTGCGAGTGTGGTGAAAATAAAAGGCAGAAAAATAATAAATAAATTTAATTTGTCATTGCGAGGAATATTGAAAATAATTCGTGATAATCTCGCCTTAAAAAAACAAAAAATAGGAGCAATGCAAAATGATTGCAAAAAGTAAAATTATAGGATTAATAATAATATCAATATGTGCAGTACTTGCAGTAACATTTGGTTG
>JAGART010000035.1 GCA_017622115.1 Clostridia bacterium | reverse complement strand
GATGGATTTTGAAACACTGTATTATATGCGATATTAATTTTATCTTGAATGGCTACAAGTTCTTCTTTTTCTATACCATTTTGAGAACCTATTGCAGTAGCCAACATATTATTGTAATCATAAACAAATAAATTGTTTGCCATAATCTTCTCCTAGTGTAATAATTATAAATTATTTTTAATAAAAAATCAACATATAAACAGCAAAAAATGTTATTTTTGCATATAAATTATAGAGGTTTATATGAAAAATTGCATAAAAATTCTTAATTTAGACAATTTACAACATAATGTTATTGAAATTAAAAAGTTAATTTCACCTAAAACAAAATTATGTGCGGTTGTTAAAAGTGATGCGTATGGACACAACGCTCAAAAAATTTGTACCTTTTTAAAAGACAAAGTAGATTATTTTGCTTTTTCAAATAATGCCGAAGCAATTGTTATTAAAAAACTATTCAAAACTCCTTGTCTAATAATAGGAGCATTTAGCGAAGAGCATTTAAAAACCGCTCTTAAACTAAATATTATTGTTAGTGTAGAAAATTTAGAACAAGTAAAAATTCTAAATCATTATGCTAAATCTTTAAACAAAATTGCTAAATATCACTTAAAAATTGATTCTGGAATGCATAGATTAGGAATAACTACTCAACAAGATTTCAATCACTTTTTAAAAGAAACAGCAAAACTTTCTAACAGTAAATTAGTAGGGATATTTAGTCATTTTGGTAGTGGTGAAACTTTTATTTGCCCTCGTACAGAAAAACAAGCCATTTCTTTTTTAGAAATTACTCAAAATTCTCCACCTTCAATTATTAAACATTTATGTAACTCAACAAACTTATTAACACACAATCATTATTCATTAGATATGGTGCGTACAGGAATTTCGCTTTATGGTTACAGTGACCCACGATTTAAACCAGTTATGCAAATAAAAGCAAAAATACTAGCAATAAACGAAATTTCAAAAGGTGAATTTATCGGTTATGGTAACGCTCATCAAGCAAAATCTAACCTAAAAATTGCAACTATAGGTATTGGTTACGCACAAGGACTGCCGAGATTATGGGGCGAAAATGGCTTTGTTTTAGTAAATGGAAAACAAGCCAAATTTGTAGCAAATATTTGTATGGATATGTCAATTATAGATATAACTAATTTAAATGTAAATATAGGTGATTACGTAACTATTTTAGACACCAACCCTATTCTTAATGCGGAAATAATAGCGAACTCTTGTGGAACAATCTCATACGAAATATTAACAAACTTCAAAAATATTGAAGTTTCAGCAATCAATGAACAAATTAAAAATTAATTTAATTTTTTGTAACAATTTTTATTTTTTATACATATTATGGCAATAGAGAAAACAAACAACGTTTTCTCTCCCCCCTTGCTATCGGCTTTTGCCGTAAAATATAAAAACACCTAGAAATAGGTGTTTTTTTAATAATTAAATAAACTTTTTAAATATAAAATTTACTTTAAGTTAACTGAATACAATTTATATTAATTATTTGTAGTATTATTAATGTTTGCATTATTTTCAACATAAACCGAAGTAATTATATTATCTATTATCACAGACTTTTGTAAACGAATACTCATTTCCGTACCTAAATTATTACCATTCATATCTTCCCAGTGACTAAACGCATAGCCACTTAAACAAGGTTTTGTAGCAAATGTAATTGTATCAGTATCAGCTAAACTATCGAAATCATCACCAACTATATATGCTGTCCCACCTTTTGTGCTTGTAACTGAAATTCCCTCGACACTTGCACCAAAAACTGCTGTATATGTTTCATTTGCTGTAACTATTTGATTTAAAGGATTATCTGTAATCTTTGCATTATCACTAGCACGCAACCAGTATAAAAATGTTTTACCCGCATTTGGTGCGGCAAAAGATGTAATCGTGTCATTTATAGTAATTGTCCCCCCTGTATATGACACCATTCCACCAGTTGATGCATTTATTGTAACTTCATAAGTGATTAAATTCCATTTTGCATATAATGTATGACTTTCTGTTATTATATCACTATCAGTTACAGGATTGCCAGTAAAATCACTATTTTTATACCAACCACCAAAAATATATTTATCTCTTGTAGGTGTTGGGAGTGTGCCGTATGTATTACCAGATAATACACTTATTGAATTACAACTACTACCACCATTTGAGTTAAAAGTTACAGTTTGTTCATTTAATTTAACTAATGAAGAAACATCAATAGTTGCAATAGCAGTTTTATAATAACTTGTACTTGCATATATTTTATTTAGATTTAGCAAATGTCCAAAAGAATTACCACCACCTGAACCCGAAAAAGTATAAACACTACCTTCATATCCTACTTCTTGAATATCGTTATACCAAATATTATTTGTTCGAGTAAATGACAATGATTTTAATTCCACATTACTCGTATCATAAAAACTAATAGTACATTTATCCGTTATCCAACTACAATTATCTCCAATTTCGAATGTAAAAGAATTGATAAAACCACCATAAAAAAAGCCATACCAAAAATCTCCAGACTGATAACCTATATAATCTATCGAAATATCTGCATTAGTGATTGTACCATAATTATTATCGTAATTCAGTTGCCATAAATGATATTGTGAGTCATATTCTAATACGGTTTCATAAGTAGTACTTTCCGCATTTGTATAAATACGTATAGGCAATTGTTTTGTAGTAAAAACGCCACCAAATACTAATATACTAGATAATATTAAAGATGTAATAATGATTATTACTAAATTTTTTACATTACTTTTTACTAGCATTTTGCACCCCCTT
>JAGART010000034.1 GCA_017622115.1 Clostridia bacterium | reverse complement strand
TGTTGCACTAAACCTAATTTTAAAGTTTTACGTTTGATATGGTCTATAACTCGACCCGGTGTACCTATTACAATGTTTGCACCACGTTTGAGGGCATAAATTTGGCGTTGCATATCTTGACCGCCATAAACAGCAACAGCACGAATTCCCTCTAATTTGCTAGTGATTTTTTTAAATTCATTTAAGATTTGTTCTGCAAGTTCTCGAGTAGGGCAAAGAATAAGTGATTGCACATACTTTTCTGGATTAGTCTTTTGAATTAAAGGAAGTGCAAAAGCAAGTGTTTTACCAGTACCAGTTTGAGAAAGTCCAACTAAATCTTGATTATCTAAAATTGTTGGAATTGCACGTGCTTGAATTTCTGTTGGTTCGTAAAATTCGTTAGCACGCAAAATAGAAACGATAGAATCGTTTAAACCTAAATCGTTAAAGTTTTTCATAATAAATACCTCGTTTTGTAATTTTAATACAAAAATAGACTTTAACTACTAGATTAAGTAGCCATTGAATAATTTTTTGATTTATACGGGGCTAAAAACTTGCCCTTGCGCTTTAACCTATATAAACCAAAAAACAAATACGAGATATTTGCCAAGCGCATATAAAAATAAATCTAAAATTCTTTTTGTATCTAATTAATTATAGCATAAAAACCCAAAAAGGTCAAGTGCGAGTGTTTAAATATGCATTAAACTGCAAGTTTTGAGTTAAAATAAATATATTGAAGTTTTAAAAAAGATATTTTTAAATAGTTGTCAAAAAATGAAATTTTCTATATAATTAAATTAGTTAAGATTAAGGAGAAAAGAAGTGGGCAAAATTTCAAAGTACTTATGTATGGCTTTAATGGTGATGATTATTCCTTGTTGTGCTATGCTTGCTGGTTGTGGCAGTCAGCCTGTAAGTATTGTTTCAATAGAAAAGACAGACACCGTAGGTTTAGTTGATACTTATACAATTAGTTATTCTGATGGTACTACTAGTACGTTTACTGTTACAAACGGAAAAGATGGTTCTGATGGTAAAGATGGTAAGGACGGAAGTAGTTCTGTCGTATCTATTACAGAAGTTTATGAAAAATACAAGACAGAAACAGGCAATAATATTAGTTATGAAGAATTTTTAAACGAATATCTCGTGTTAAATGATGATAGTACTTGTAAGGTAATTAATAAATGCCTATTGTCTAGTGTAAAATTGTATGTAGAATCTTATCAAACAACTACTGATTTTTGGGGCAATGAAACTAAATCAACTGCAATGAGTGCTGGTTCTGGTGTTATTTATGAAATTAGAGATGATTATACTTACGTAGTTACAAACTATCATGTGGTATATAATCATAATGCAAATGCGGACAATGGCTCTAAAATTGGTCGTGCTTACGGATATTTGTATGGTAGTGAGTCTGTGCCAGTAAAAGATACACAAAACAGCACCTCTACTTATACTGCATACGATTATGGCAAATTAGGTATTGCTTTTGAATATATCGGCGGTTCTCTCGAAAAAGATATTGCAGTTTTACGTGTGCAAACAAGTAAAATCAAAGCAATTAATGATGGAATTAAAGCAGTTACTTTGGCTGATGATTATTATGTTGGTGAAACAGCAATCGCAATAGGAAACCCTGATGCAGATGGTATTAGTGTAACAGAAGGTATTGTTAGCGTAGATAACGAATATATTAATCTTGCGTTAGATAATCAAGCACGTGCTTATAGAAGTATTCGTATAGACACTGCTATTTATCAAGGTAGTTCTGGCGGTGGTTTGTTTAACGCACGTGGTGAACTAATAGGTATTACTAATGCTGGTGATGGTGATGACCAAAATGTAAACTTTGCAATTCCTTTGCAAGTTGTTGCTGGTACTGCTGATAATATCATAAGTTACTATAATGATAATAATGAAACTTTTGGTGTTTATAAGATTAAACTAGGTGTAGAAGTAGAAACAACAAACTCAAAATACGTTTATGATTCAAATACTGGTTTAGGGGAAATTGTAGAAACCTTAAAAGTTACTAATGTTGAAGAAAATTCTATTACAGATTTAATGGAATTAGAGGTTGGGGATATCATTAAAGGTTTTGTAATCAATAATGAAGTTTATGATATTAATCGTACTTTTGAAATCGGGGACAAGTTGGTAGAAGTGCGTGCTGGTGATGAAATCAAAATAGTTTATGCACGTGCGGGGGCGGACCCTGTTCAAAGTGCCGCATATACAATTTTGGCTACGGATTTAATTTCGGTTGCGTAAAATAAAAAGTTCGTATTTTTACGGACTTTTTTCGTATTTTGAAAAAATACCTTATTTTGTTTGTTTTTTTTAAATTTTTTAGATATACTAAATTTATAATAAAAAAAGTATAGGGGAAATTTAAATGAATAAAAAAGACTTTGATTTATCCACAAATTCCTCAACCCCGCTGGGGGGGGGGGGCGCTTAATCGCCTAAAAAAACTTGGATTAATAAGTTTTTTAGCCTTGATTTTGGTGTGCGGAACAATGGTTTTAGTTATGCCAAACTCTCCTAATAAGCAGAACTATACAAATGCGGAAAGTACTGTGTTTGAGTACGCAATAAACCATTCTAATGGTTATAGTGTAAATATAATACAAATCACTTATGATAATAAATATGGAACTATTAACGATTTAACTTTATTAACAGAACCTGTGCCTGGTGGGGCAAAAGATTACTATATATCTAG
>JAGART010000033.1 GCA_017622115.1 Clostridia bacterium | reverse complement strand
TAGTATTTCTTTGTCTTTTTTGTAATCCTCAATATCTGTTGCGAAAAATTCTTCTGTTGTAACTTCCAAAATACTTAATACTTCTAAAAAAGTTGGCAAATTTAAGATAATACTGCCATTTTCAACTTTATAAAAGTAAGTTTCAGAATGTCCTAATTGCATTCCTAATTCTCTTGCAGACATTCTTTTTAAATTTCTAAAATAACCTATTCTATTGATTATTTCTTCATAACTTAAATTATAATTCATAATACTTACTCTAAATCCAAATTTTCTGCAAGAAATTGCTCGCCAGATATTAATTCGCTTGCGTGAATTCCTAAACCGCTAGCAAGCAAAATAACGGTTTTTAAGTCTATGCTTTTAGTTCTTCGTTGCATTATGCTTTTTATAGTAGCAAAAGGCAAACCGCTATTCATTGCTAATTTATATTGAGTTAAATTTTGTTTGTCCATAAAAATTAACAATTTTTCAACAATAACATCATTAATAGTATTCATAAGATTAAAACAATGTCCTTTTAGGATTATCTATAATCCAATTCTAACCCAACACAAAAAACTTATTAGGATTAGCAAATATTCTTTATTAATTCTAATAAAAATTATGGTGGTGCTATTAAAGTTTTGGAATATGCTACTAAACTTAATAAGCCTATCATAAACTTATATAGAGATTTGCCGATTACGTTGCCTAACTTTGTTAGGTTGAAGTAATTTGATTAAATTTTTTAAAATATTTTTGTCCTGCGGACTTTACTTTTGTTTTTTTGTGTGGTAACATTATTTTTACCTAACGTAAACGGGCGGTTTTTTATTTACTAATGAACAAATAAGGGGGCAATATTTATGCAAAATTATATTGAAAGGCAATGGGCGTTGTGCCTTGATGATTTTTCCAAAACTATTAGTTCGGCTGGAATGGATTTATGGATAAATACTTTGCAACCAATTAATGTTGAAAATGACAAAATCGTTTTTGTTGCGCCTAGTGATGTTTGCAGACAGCAAATATATAACAATTATTTATCTCGTATGAAAGAAGTATTAAAAGAGCATTTTAAATTAGAAAATGCTTTGGTGCTTATTCCAGAGGAACAAGAGGCTTATATTGAGGCTTATAATAAATCTCACGCAAGCGAAACTGGTGCGGTTTTAGATACAAAACCAACAACTTTGCAAAATCCTTTTAACCCTCGCTATACTTTTGATAACTTTGTTGTTGGTACTACTAACCAAGTTATTTATGCTGCCGCTCGTGCTGTTGCAGAATCCCCAGCAGTTCGCTTTAACCCTTTGTTTATCTATGGTGGTTCTGGTTTGGGTAAAACCCACCTTTTGCACGCAATAGGTAACTATATTTGGCAACACAAAATGTCTAATCTTAATATCGTGTATGTTACTTGCGAGCAGTTTACAAACGATTTTGTTGAGGCTTTGCGTGTACGCCAAGAAAGAGGAATGGAAGCATTCTATAAACAATACCGCCAAGCAGATGTTTTACTTATTGATGATATTCAGTTTATTAGTAGCAAAAAAGGTGTTCAAGAGGAATTCTTCAATACCTTTAATGAATTATACCAAAAAGGCAAACAAATTATTATTTCAAGCGACCGCCCACCAAAAGATATTCCAACATTAGAAGAACGTCTTCGCTCTCGTTTTGCGAGTGGCTTTATGCAAGATATTCAGCCACCAGACTTTGAAACTCGTTTGTTAATTATTCAAAAGAAAATCGAAATCGAACGCTACGAATTTGAAAAAGGCATAGATTATGAACTTGCTGAACGTTTAAGCAATTTTAATATTCGTGAAATGGAAGCCATTTTGCGTAAAATTTATTTCCTCGCAAATCTTAACGGAAAAGCAGTTGCAACTTTTGCTGATATGAACGAAGTTTTAGAAAAAGAATGCCAACAATGTTATGTTAGTGATGAAAAACTTACTCACGAAAAAATTATTAACGCAGTTTGCAAGTACTTTACAATAGACCAAAAAGAATTAACAGGACGTAAGCGTAACAAAGAAATTGTTGAGCCTCGACAAATTTGTATCTATTTGATGTGGCACCAGTTAGCCATTCCTCTTGCTACTATCGGCGAAATTTTTGGCAGAGACCACACAACTATTATTCACGCACGTGATAAAATTATGGAACAAATTAAAACAAATAAACAAATTAAAAAAGTTATTAGTGATATTACTTCACTTTTAAAAACTTCTAACGATTAAATCCCATTTTTTTGGGATTTTTTTGTTTATTTTTAATATTTTACGAGAATATTTCGACTTTTCGACAAATTTTGCAAAAGTACTAAAAAATGTTTGCTCTTAACACATAATATTTGCTATAATTAATTAAAATAGATAAAAAAGGGGGTAAAAAATGAAAAATAACATTGTAAAGTTATCCACCGAATTTGCCGACCCGCTGGGGGGGGGGGGCGCTTTTTAGCCTAAAAAATAATGTTTTAAAACACATAAAAGCCCTAAAAAATACACAAAATATATACAAATTAAATACACAATTAATCACTTAAAAATATACGTAAATTGTGTATTAAAATACGAAACTTACTCGTAAACTCGCACTAATAGTTCTCTTACAACGAAAGTTGAAATTTCCGTACCGCAAATTATAACTTTAATGTTGCTGCGAGAACAAAGAGTGCTCGTAGTGCCTCGCTGTGAGCAAGGTGTATAAGGCTAGAAATAATAATTAGGATATTTGTCATTATGGGACTTGCTTGCAAGTCGTGATAATCTCGCCTTTAAAAAAATAAAAAATAGGAGCAAAAAATGCTAGTAAAAAATCATATTATAGCAATAATATTAATATCAATATGTGCAGTACTTGCAGTAACATTTGGTTGTGTGTTTGGTCTTAATAATGCAAGCCCCAAAACAGACTTAAACACAAGTGTAAATGCTGCCACATATACGGAAGGTGATTTCATTTATGCATATTCTACTAGTTCAACTACTTGTACTGTAAAGGCTAGTAGTACATCTATATCTGGTGCATTAACTATTCCAAGTAGTGTAACTATTGATGGGGTTACTTATACAGTTACTGGTTTTACATATTCTACACAAATTCTTAACTTATATGTTGGTGGAGCGTTTTATAATTGTACAGGTATAACAAGTATGATTTTACCAAATACTATTACTAGTGTTGGAAAGTATACATTTTATGGGTGTACAGGTTTAACAAGTATTAATATTCCTAGTAGTGTAACAAGTATTGACACTTATGCATTTTATAATTGTACAGCATTAACAAGTATAACTATACCTGATTCAGTTACGACAATAGGAACCTATGTATTTAGTGGTTGCTCTGCATTAAAAACAATAACTATTGGTGCGGGAGTAACTTCTATAGGTGCATATGCTTTTAAATGTTCTAAATTGACTACACTAAATTACAATATCACAGCATTGGCAGATTTAACTAGTACAAATAATGTATTTAACTATACTGGACGTAGTGGTAGTGGTTTTACTGTAAATATAGGTGCAAATGTTACTCAGATACCTATATATTTGTTTTATCCAAATAATGAAGATAATACAGATTATCCATATATTAGGACTTTAAATTTTGCATCAGGAAGTGTATGTACCAAGATAGGAAATCATGCGTTTGCTTATTGCAAATATTTAAATACAGTAAATTTACCAGAAAGTTTAACAACTTTATCTTTATATGCATTTTATGAATGTACTTATATGAATACTATTAATTATAATGCAAAATCTGTATCTGATTTAACAAGTACATCAAATGTATTTTATAATTCAGGAATTAGTGGAAATGGAATCACTGTTACTATAGGCGAAAAAGTTACAAAAATACCAGCTTATTTGTTCGAAGGTTCGGGGGTTAAAAGTGTTAGTTTTGCATCGGGAAGTGTATGTTATAGTATAAGAACCTCTACGTTTGAAGGTTGTTCAGATATGACTAGTATTCATATCCCTGATAGTTTGACTAGTATAGGTACAAATGCCTTTAGTGGTTGTACTGCTTTAACTTCATTATATGTGGATTCACTTATTCCTTTTACGCAAATAAGTTTTTCAACTTCAAATAATCACCCATTTTATGTATCTGGTAGTGGAAATTTATATTTAAATAATGTTTCAGCAAAAGATATTACTTTATCAGCTGGTTATGCATATATAAGAGATTATGCATTTTATGGTTGTAAAAACATAACAAGTGTAATAATTCCAGATAGTTATACAAGTATTGGGACTTATGCGTTTTATAATTGTATAAAATTAACAAAAGTAACAATAGGTAGTGGAGTAACTAGTATCGCAACATATGCATTTAATGGTTGCTCTGCTTTAACTAGTGTATTCTTTATGCAATTAGCAAATTTTAGTGTGGCTAGTGCGGCTTTTACTGGTCATTCAAGTTTAGTGGCATATTACTTTGTTAGTCAAGATATTTTAGATACTACAAAGGCTACATATTCAGGTTGTTTCACAAACACAAACTTCTATTTGTGTAATGTAGTTACGTTTGAATCAAATGGCGGTACAGAATGTGCTTCAAAAGCGGTTGTTAGTGGTGTGGCTTAT
>JAGART010000032.1 GCA_017622115.1 Clostridia bacterium | reverse complement strand
ATTACAGTTGTTGAGCCTCGTAAAGAGTTAAAGATAGAAATTTTAGATAGTCAAAAGCAACCTTTGAGTTGTTCAACTGATGAGTTTGGTATAACTAACTATAATCTTATAAGTTCTAACTCACAAACTCTTTGCTATATTTTAAAAGTTTCAAGCGATAAAAGTTTAAAAAATGCATATATAACAGAAGAAACAACAAGTCAAGATTGTACTAATGTTTTAGGTTCTTCAAGCCGTTTGTGGAAGTTTTTGGAAAATACGCAAGGCTATTTAATTGAAGATAATGTTTATTTAAGACCTATTTATGCTGTTGATTGTGGTGTTGATTATATTCAACAAGGTTTATTGGAAGTAGGACTTAATTATCGTTCTGAAATAAAAAGTAATTTAATTAAGTTAAATGTTTATCGTGTTGCACAAGAGGGAGATATTTCTTTAACTTTGTATAATGATGAAAGTTGTCAAAACGAATACATATTAAAAAATAATAGCAATCAATATTATTTGTACGAAAATGATGCTCCAAAATTTTTAAAGACTACTGTAAGTCCATATTGTTTAAAACCTATTAGTTATGTAAGCGATAATGTTACGTGTCAGCAAGTTGAAGGCGGATTGCTTGTGAGCATTGGTGGTCAAGTCGGTGGTGGAACGATTACTTTTTACATAAATGATGGCAGTGGTTATAGTATAACAATTCATTTCTACAATGATATTACTTCGCAAGTAATTTTAGTGGATTGTGAAGACGTGGTAAATATCTCTCTTAATGATGGCGGTGTCGCAAACTTTTTCGCTTATTATAGTGTTAAAAATGAAAATGGTGAAAATGCTCTATCGCAACATTGTCAAATTTGTTTTGTAGATGAAAACTATCAAATAGTAAATTATGATGAAGATACAATTCTATATCAAGATATTTCAACTTCAACTTTTACTATTGATTTCCTAAAAACTGGTCAATATAGAGTTTGTTTGGCAAGTGTGATGGAAGGATATTTATCAAAGATAATAACAATCAATGTTTTATAATCAAAATGTTTTGACAAAGTCGACTTAAAATTATATAATTTAATTAAATGTACATACTAATTTACAAAAAGTACGTTTTTTGAAAAACAGGGGGAAATATGAATAAAAAAACGGAAGGCTTTTTGAGCGGAATGACTGTTGTCGGCTTGGTGCTTGTTAGTTTTGTTGTCTTTGTGTCTATTGCGCTTTGTATAATGCTTGCCACAGGTTATTTTAATAAAAGAACAGAGCCGTTAGTTGGCTTGGCTTTTGATACAACTGAAACAGTTGTGATAGCCGAAAATGGTGGTAAAATTAATTTGACCGTTTTGGGGTTAGATGAAACGGGCGAAACAAAATATACTGTACCCGCTGATGTAAAACTAACTGTTAGAAACACAAGTAATGTTGCTGATGACACGATTATTTCTGTGCCTGAAATAATAAAAACTGGTGAAGAATTCGAGGTCGAAGCAATTTTAGATGAGTTAGATAATTTTAATGTGGGCGGTACTTGCTATATTTATGCTGAAACTGTTGACCAAATTTATAGAGTTGCTACACCTTTAAAAGTTTGTGTTGATGTGCCAGTAAGTGAAGTAAGTATAACTGCGACAAACCCAAATAATAATGAGCCTTTGGATTTGGAAACTGCAAAGTTTATTTATGATGATAGAGTTCAATTAAAGGCAAATGTTGTACCAGAAAGAGCACAATATGTTTATGGTGATACAACACAAAAGAAAACTATTCGTTTTACTTCTGACAATACAGATAATGCAAGTGTAGATTTTAATACAGGTCTTGTAGAGGTTGAGTATAACCCAAATTATATTTCTGATGAAGAGTTGACAGAACCTCTTGACTATGCATCTATTACTGTAAATGTAAATACATATGCTTCTGCTCTTGAAACGCAAATGGTTTCAAATACTTGTCAATTAGGATTGTATCCTTTGCAACTTGGTAAAATTATAATTCAAAATGAAGATTTTGATAATGTAAATGATAAATTTAGTACTAAATTATTTAGTGCTAATACATTGAAACTTTCGGCAGAAGAAACAGGTGTTGATGGTGTTATTAACTTAAATGTATTTTTAGAGCCAGTTATATATAACCCAGATAACAACCCAAATCCTATTTCAGACTTATTTGGCTTTACTATGAAGTGCTATTCTTCTAATCAAGCAGAACCTTTAAATATTATTACAGAGCACGTAGTTGATTATTTAGGCAGACGTGTTTCATATTGGGAAATTGACCCAGTAAAATTAAAACAAACAGGTGAAACACTTCAAGTCGTGATGAATATTGATGGCCATAGTGAGCAACTAGCAATATCAAGAGAATTAAATATTTATGCCGAAACACCAGAATCTTTCCATTTGAAAATGATGAAGGCATAGAGTTAAGTCATAGTGATGGAGTTAAATTAGAAATCACAAAATATGATGATGCTTCACAACCGAATGTTTTAACTCCTACTAATGTGCATTATGTTTATACAGATGCAAATGAACCATCATTTACAAAGTTTGTATTCTTTTTAGGTTCAAATGCTAATAAAAACGAAGTAGGTAGTCAAATTATTTTAGCAGATGATGCCACTAGACAAATTACTACTACTTTATCAGATACTTTAATTATCAACCCTTGTGGGGCTGGTACTGTTGAAATTGTGCCTTATTTGGTAGTTACAAATAAATCTGGTCAACCTATTGACAAAGATGGTAAAATTATTGTTACAGGTAAAGATGCACAAGAATTAGGTGTAAATGAAGTTTTGGCAACAGGTATCTGTGATTACAATTCAGAAACCGCACTTTCTGGTGAATATCTACGTTACAAAGCATATAGTAGTTTGCCTGTAAAAGTAAGCGAAAAACTTACTCAATTAACTTTGTACAAAGATGCAAATCTTACAGAAGAATTACTTTCAAGTGATACAAATCCTTATATTTTAGGTACAACTTTTGCAAATGCTATTGAAATTTTTGCAAAACCTAACTCTGCACTTGCACTTCCAGAAGACCCTGTGTATTATTCAGAATTCATCAAACAATATGGTGCTATCAAATTTGAAGAGGGTGTAAAAAAGAATCCAGGAGACTGTGTGTTTACTTTGCCTGACTTGACAACTTCGGCTTCTGCTACAAACTTCCAATCAATCGGCACAAAAGGTTCTGAAACTTACAAACGTTGTATGTATTTTAAAATTCAAGCAAATAGTCCTATCGAAAAAGAAACGGTTTCTATTAGATATAATACTGCTGATGAAACCGTAAGTGCTGTTACAACACTTTACTTAAATTCTATTGATGTGCCTATTTCTGGTATTGAGATTGATAAAATATTTAATAAAGATGTAACTTATGAATTAAAAGAATGGAAGTTTGATATGAAAGTATCAAGCGAAACAATAACCTACAACAAGATGAATTACGCAAGAGTTACTTATTCTGATAATGGTGGGCAAATTGTGTTGCCAAGAGCTAAATTTTATATTAGCGAAGAACACGAAGCATTAGGCATTAAAAGTCCTACATCTACAAAAGATGAAACAGAATTTTATGTGTTTGATACTACTGTAACTGCTATGATTAATGGTACAGAAAGGTCTTTGCTTGAAATTTTATCGTTGGCTTATAATTTAACACCAGCAGATGAAAATTATGCTTATGCGTGGACATATATTAAAGAAAATCTTTTAACAACTGCAAATAAAGAATTAGCAAGAGATTATATTGCAAAAACAAATACAGCAAATGGTCTTGGACATACTTTAAATATTAAAAAAGCACTTCCAGCAAATTATCAAGCATTTATGTTTTATCGTGCTGTCGAAAATGATGCCGTTGTGTCTATTGACCAGGTTAAACCAGATATGGTTATGTTAAAGTATGCGTGGCCAGAAGTAGTTACTACTAAATTAATTTCTCTTGATGAAACAGAAGAAAATATTACTACTATCGACAATGTAAAATACTATAACATCTCGCAAGCAGATGGTGCTTCTGTAAGAAGTTTCTTGTATGAATCTGTATTACTATCAAATATTTCATACGTAGATTCTGTCGGTGCAATTCAAGAGGTAAATATCAACAATGTTTATAGTATTACAACTGATAATAACCTATCATACAAAGTGGAACTTGCCGAGGAAGAAGGTCAATTAAATCAATTAATATTTAGTGTAAATACTTTGGCTTCTATCCCAGATGGACAAGTATTAACTGCCACAATCAAAAAAGACTTTAAGTTTATATTAGACTGGAATTTAGATGATGCTACTTGGGATTCTATGGTTCAAGAAAATAATGCAAACGGACAAATCTCAACAGAAGCATACATTCAACATCTTGCAAACAATTTAACAACTTCTGCAAATATTCCAAACGAAACTGTTAACTTTATTGTTAAAGCAGAAAATCAAAACTCAATTTAAGGAAGCATTATGAAACAACTAGCAAAGCAAACAAAAGAAAAGGAGAAAACTAAAACCCAAAAAGAGAAAAAAGTAATTTCAAAAGAAGAAAAAGACTATGCTCGTGAACTAGAACAAATTAAACGTGTTGAAGCAAGAAATATTAGAGAAAACTGGTTTAAACTTGATAACGCTGCGTTAATTTATCCCGCCATAGGTTCTGCTCAATGGAATAGCGTTTTTAGAATGTCTGTTATTACT
>JAGART010000031.1 GCA_017622115.1 Clostridia bacterium | reverse complement strand
TTACTTTATTAGTGAAGTTACTAAAAATATCGATTTAACTTATTTAAATGGACACCCAATCCAAAGATTGCCGAACAATATTAATTTGTCTTTTGGTATGGTTGATGGTGAAAGTTTAATGTGTATGCTTGATTTAGAAGGTATTGCTGTAAGTACAGGCTCTGCTTGTTCTTCTGGTTCTGTTGATACAAGCCACGTGCTTCAAGCAATGGGTGTTGCCCCTGATTTAGCACAAGGTGCAGTACGCTTCTCTTTGAGCAAAAATACTACAAAAGAAGAAATTGATTATGTGGTAACAAAATTAGTAGATTGCGTTAATAAATTACGTAAAATTTCTGCTATGACAAAATCACAAGTAGGTAAGGAGGATTAGTGTATGTATAACCAAAAAGTAATGGAAATATTGCAAAATCCTCAAAATGTAGGTATGTTGCGTGGGGCTAATGCAATAGGTAGAGCAGATAGTGATGCTTGTAGTGATATTGTTAAGTTTTATTTGAATATCGAAGATGGCAAAGTGGTTGAAGCAAAGTTTAAAACTTTTGGTGGAGCGACTTTAATCGCTGTTTGTTCTATTACTACTCAAATGATTTTGGGTATGACCGTAGAAGAATTACTTCAATTTAATATCAATAATGTTTTAAGTGAATTAGGGCAACTTGCACCTCAAAAAGATTATTGCTTAAATCTTTCTAGTCAAGCATTAGTTAATGCGGTAGAAGACTATTATAAACGTTTAGAAAGAGAAGCAAAAAAGAATAATAACGAATAATTTTTCGTTTAGGAATTTTAGTGAAGTTAGAATACAATTCAAAGCAAATGGAACGTAGAAGATTTGCTTTAAAAAGTATTGCGGGGGTAATTGCAGAGGTTTTTGTTAGTGAAATTAGTTTTCAAAATAAATTAAAGAATTCTGGTTTAACTAAAAAAGATTTGGAAAAATTTTCTACAAACTTAAATATATTTTTAAGTAATTATATGTTTCAACATCAATTATTGACAAATAGTGGACATTTTTGCAATAATGAAACTCTACATTTGTTTATGATTGGTGCTCAATTAAAAGCAAATAATATTCCGCAAAATTTTATAAACAGTTTTGATATTAAATGGGAAATCCAAAAAGATAATAGTTCGTATGAAGTGTCTGGTGTTGTAAATGCAAGAAAAATAAATAAACAACATAAGGCAGTTAATACAATTTCTATAAACGACTTAAAACTAACTAGATAATTTACATATTTTTACTATAGTATTTTTATGTTTTTTAGGCAAAATATTATTGAATCTTACAAGGAGGCGTAAAAATATGTGTGATGGTATTCTAGTTGGTATGGTACTCGGTGCAGCGTTAGGTGCTGTATTAGTGCAAACTTGTAAACCTGTTCGTGATGCTATTGAAAAAGGCAAAGAAAAAGTTAAACAACAAGTTGCAAAAATGTAATTTAAAGGGCAAGTCGTTTTAGGCTTGCCTTTTTACAAAAGAGGAAAATATGAATTACGAAAAGAAATTTGAAATTGACAAAAGACAATATAAAATTTTAGAAGATGGTACAATCGTCTATAAAATTAGAGCATTAAGAGATATTCAAAACAATCTATTTATTGTTAATAAAGGCGACTATGGTGGCTATGTACAAAAAGAAGAAAATTTAAATATATTTGATGATTCTTGGATTTTTGATGATTCAGTTGTAAGAGATGATGCAAAAGTTTGTGGCTCTAGTTCTGTATTTGGTAGAAGTGAAATAAAAGACGATGCGCTTATTTGCGATTATGCGATAGTTGAGGGCGGTTTTGTTTGTGATAATGCTGTTGTAAGTGGTAGGGCAAAAGTTAAAAGAAGTATTATTGCAAATAATGCGGTTGTTTCAGGACCTTCTTTTGTTTATCAATCGCATATCTGGAATAATGCTAGTGTTTTTGAAATTAAAATGCTAAAAAAAGCAACTATTGACAATGGTACAAGTCCTCATATGATTTGGGAAGATAGAAATAAAAAATACGAGTTAATTCCAGAAGGTAACCTTTTTCGTATAAGAGCTTTACGTGATATTGATAACTATTCATCTAAAACTCCTATAAAAGCGGGTGATTTTGGCGGACTAGTAAGCGGGGGACATAATTTATCTCGTTTTGGTGAATGCTGGATTTCTGCAAATTCTATGGTAGTTGATAATGCTACTGTGCAAGATTATGCTTTTGTTACTGGTGGTAGTTTGGTTAAAAATAATGCTGTGGTTTGTAATAAGGCTTTAATTGTAGGTAGTAATATTTTAGATAATGCTTATATTTCTGGTAAATCACAAATTATTTTTTGTGAGATAGATAATAATACTCGTATTGCAACTTGCGTAAAACTTTTGGGTGAGAAAAATAAATTAAAGAAATTTGATTCTATTGATAAAAATAAAAATATTAGATTAACATATAGAAGAGAAGTTAGAGATAATATCTGTGAAAGAGAACAACACAGATTTTAAATTTAATTTTGTATAAGTATGTTTAAAAGTTTGCAAAATATTAAATAATATGATAATATACTTATAACAAATCTTTTGCTTTAACGAGGTATAAAAAATGGCACGTAAAATGGGACTTGATTTAGGTAATGTTAATATAGGCATTGCTTTTAGTGACCCTTTGGGTATGTTTGCGAGCGGTTTTATTAGTTATCGTAGACAAAATTTGGAGCAAGATTTGAAATATTTGGCAGATTTGATTGCGGAAAAAGATGTTGACACTATTGTCGTGGGTTTGCCCAAAAATATGGACGGTACTTGCGGTGAGCGTGTTCAATTTACTTATGATTTTTGTGAGCAATTACAAAAAGTTACTACTGCTAAAATAGTTTATCAAGATGAAAGATTAACTACTGTAAGTGCGGAAAAACTTCTTATAAGTGCTGATGTAAGACGTGAAAAACGCAAAAAGGTCATTGACGAAGTCGCCGCAAGCATTATTCTGCAAAATTATTTAGATAAGAAATATTAACAAGGAGCAAAAAATTATGGCAAAAAATGAAGAAATCGACAACCCAATTTTAAAATTATTGGACCCAGAAAACAATGACCCTATCACTCTTTATGATGAAAATGAAAAACCTGTTGAGTTTGAACAAATTGCTTTGATTCCTTACAACGAAAAACTTTATGCAATCCTTAAACCTATCGAAAAAATGGACGGTGTTGCAGATGATGAAGCTATCGTATTTTCATTTGAAGAAGATGACAACAATGAAGACCAACTTTTAGTTGTTGAAGAAAGTGATGCTATTATTGATGAAGTATTTGCTATCTACAACAAATTGTTGGACGAACAAGGTGCAGAAGAAGAAAAATAATCGCTAAATTTTAGCGAATTTTTATAAAAGTTGGGCTTTTAGCCTTGCTTTTTTTGTTTGTTTGTGATAAAATAACCGAGTTGAAATACACACCGTTTGCTATTCTTTGCACCGTTGCCACTTTTTATAAGGGGTTGAGCAAAGGAGTTTTAACGTAAGCGGGAGGAACAAAAACGAATTTAAGGAGGATAATCCAAGTGTCAATTTCAATTAAACAATTGCTCGAAGCAGGTGTTCAATTTGGTCACCCAACTAGACAATGGAACCCTAAAATGAGCAAATACATTTTTGTAGCTCGTAACGATACTCACATTATCGATTTGGAGCAAACTGTAGTTTTAGTGCAACAAGCATATGACTACGTTAGAGATTTAGCATCAAAAGGTAAATCTGTTTTGTTTGTAGGTACTAAAAAACAAGCGTGTGATGCTATGAAAGAAGAAGCAGAACGTTGTGGTATGTACTACGTAAACACTCGTTGGTTGGGTGGTACTTTAACTAACTTCAAAACAATCCGTTCTCGTGTAGAAAGATTAAACAAACTCAACAAAATGGAACAAACAGGCGAATTCGAATTCTTCCCTAAAAAGGAAGTTTTGAAAATGAAAGCCG
>JAGART010000030.1 GCA_017622115.1 Clostridia bacterium | reverse complement strand
TACACTCGTGAAGATGCTAAACAATTAATGTTAAGTTACGCTATCACAATACATAAAAGTCAGGGTAGTGAATTTGACGTTGTAATAGTACCTATTATTGCGGGTGCGGGCAGTATTTTAACAAGAAATCTTTTATATACTGCTGTTACTCGTGCTAAAAAAATGGTTGTATTAGTAGGTGCAAAAAAGAATTTAAGGCTTATGATTAAAAATAACTATACAGCAAAAAGATATAGTGCTTTGGGGATTTTCCTTCAAAAACAAGCACAAAATATGGAGTTTATAAATGAGTAATAATGAAAAAGTAATTAAAACTGTTGCCAAAACCTCAAAAATTGAGGCGAGTAAAAAGCGTACATTTGTAGGTGCTTGTGCTGGTATGTTTATGGGGTTGTATAAAAAGGCGTGCAGTGTGCTTTTCCCTGCAAATATAAAATGTATTATTTGCGGAGATGATTTAAAAGATGTGCAATCAATCGAAATATGCGATAAATGTAAGTGCAAACTAAATCAAATTGCAGAAAATCAAGCGTGTGCGTGCTGTGGTGCTCCTGTTGTGGGGGAAGCTAAATTGTGCTTAAATTGTAAAAGTGAACCTCGTGATTTTGATATAAGTAGAAGTGTTTTTGTGTACGAAGATGAGATTGCAAAATTAATCGCAGGTCTGAAATTTAATAATAAGCCTTATATTTCTCGTACTTTGGGTAGATATCTTGCTAATTTATACAAAGAATTAGGCTGGGAAGTTGATTTGATTGTTCCAGTGCCTATGACAGAGGCTCGCAAAAAGTGGAGAGGCTATAATCAAGCAGAACTTTTGGCACAAGAAGTAAGTGATGCCATCAATATTGATATAAATACTGAAACTTTGGTAAAAATTAAAGAAACAGATGAGCAAAAAGAATTAAGCCTTAACGAAAGAAGAAAAAATTTGCGTCAAGCATTCAAAGTTATTGACAAATATCCTATTAAAGGTAAAAGGATATTGTTAATTGATGATGTTATGACTACTGGCTCTACTGCTGATGCTTGTGCAATGGCTCTTAAAAAAGCCCACGCAAGTAGGGTGTTTGTGTTGACAATCGCTCACGGACAAATGCAACTCGCTTTGCAATCTGGTATAAATAACGATAATTCTAAATAATTTGTATCAAATAACTTTTCAATTTTAGATTTTTGTTATATAATCATTTAACAACTTTTGTAGGAGATTTTTATGAGTTTATTCAATTTATTTGCGTCAGATAATAAAAGGAATTTGGCAAAATTAGAAAAAATGGTACAAAAAATCGAAGACCTTGCTCCAGTTTACGAAGCAATGGACAACGATACTTTGCGTGCACAAACTAATGTACTAAAAGATAGATTGCAAAAAGGTGAAACTTTGGACGATATCTTGTATGATGCTTTCGCTGTTGTTAGAGAAGCAAGTTCAAGAGTTTTAAATATGCGTCATTTCCATTACCAATTAATGGGTGGTATTGTGTTGCATCAAGGTCGTATTGCAGAAATGATGACTGGTGAAGGTAAAACTATTGTTGCGACTTTGCCTGCATACTTAAATGCTTTGTCTGGTAAAGGCGTTCACGTAGTTACTGTAAACGAGTACTTGTCTGGTGTTGGTGCTGAAATTATGGGTAAGGTTTATCGCTTTTTAGGTCTTACTGTTGGTTGTAGTTTTAGTAATATGACACCAGAACAAAAACGTAAAGCGTATGAGTGTGATATTACTTATAGTACAAATAACGAACTTGCTTTTGACTACTTGCGTGATAACCTTGTACGTAGAGCAAAAGATAGAATGTGTCGTGGTTACAACTTTGCTATTGTCGATGAGGTTGATAGTATCTTAATTGATGAGGCAAGAAACCCTCTTATTATTAGTGGTCGTGGTTTTAAATCAAGTGACCAATACGCAAAGGCACAACGTTTTATTAGAAACTTAAAACGTGATGAAGACTATACTGTTGATGAAGAAAAGAAAGCAGTTCACTTAACAGAACTCGGTACAGAAAAAGCAGAACGTTACTTTGATGTAGAAACATTGAGTGATGTAGGCAATGTAGAACTTAACCAACACATTTTAAATGCTTTGCGTGCTAACTTTATTATGAAAGCAGAAAGCGATTATATCGTGCGTGATGGTAAAGTTTTAATCGTTGACCAATTTACTGGTCGTATTATGGAAGGTCGTAGATATAGTAATGGTTTGCACCAAGCGATTGAGGCAAAAGAAAACTTGCAAGTTAAAGATGAACTTTTGACAGTTGCTACTATTACTTTGCAAAACTTCTTTAAGATGTACAAAAAGTTAAGTGGTATGACTGGTACTGCTAAAACAGAAGAAACAGAATTTAACAAAATTTATAGTCTTGATATCGTGTCAATCCCTACAAACTTGCCTATGATTCGTATTGATGAACCAGATGTCATTTATACATCAATTAAAGGTAAATTAAAAGCGGTTGTTGATAGAATTGCGGAGGCATACGAGAGAGGACAACCTGTTTTGGTTGGTACTGTTACTATTGAGCGTAGTGAGGAGTTAAGCAAACTTCTTAAAGGAAAAGGAATTCCGCACAAAGTATTAAACGCTAAAAATCACGCACAAGAAGCGGAAATCGTAGCCCAAGCAGGTAGAGTAAAAACCGTTACTATTGCTACAAATATGGCTGGTCGTGGTACTGACATTTTACTAGGTGGTAACCCAGAATATCTTGCGAAATCTCAACTTTACAAGATGGGCTATAATCAAGATATTATAGACCAAGCAACTTCTTTCTTGCCAATAGAAGATGAAAAAGTTGCAGAAGCAAAACAAAATTATGATAAATATTTAGCTTCTTACAAAGAACAAACAGACAAAGAAAAAGAAGAAGTTATTAATCTAGGTGGATTGCTAGTTATCGGTACAGAACGTCACGAATCAAGACGTATTGACAACCAGTTGCGTGGTCGTGCTGGTCGTCAAGGTGACCCAGGTAGAAGTGTATTCTATATCTCTTTGGAAGATGATTTAGTACGTATCTTTGGTGGAGATAGATTAAAATCTATTAGCAACTTCTTTAAGATTGATGACGATACTCCATTCCAAATGAAAGCTTTGTCAAATCAAATTGAACGTGCTCAAAAGAAAGTTGAGGCACGTAACTACGCAAGTCGCCGTAATGTATTAGAATTTGATGATGTAATTAATAAACAACGTAATATTATCTATACAGAAAGAAACAAAATTCTTGATGGCGAAGATGTACACGAACAAATTAGACAAATGTTCCCTGATGTTATTAGTGAAGCACTTTCAAAAAGTGTTAATATGGACAAACCAAGTTTTGAATGGGATTTGGCAGAAATTAACCGTTGCCTTGAAGATAAATTGTATCCAAAGGGTGCAAACTTTGTTACAGAAGAAATGCTTGAAGACACAATTTATGATGAATTGTATGAAGATGTATTAAATGATGTTTACAAACGTTATGATGAGAAAAAGGCAGAAGTGGAAACATTAGGTGTACCTTTCTTTGAAGTAGAACGTTCTATCCTTTTAGATATGGTTGATAATGCGTGGATGGAGCATATTGATGCTATGTCAACATTGAGCCACGAAATCGTAGTTCAATCATTAGGTCGTCAAGACCCTATTGTTGCGTATAAAAAAGAAGGTTTTGCTATGTTTGATGAAATGATTTCAAACATTCGTGAAAAAACAAGTACAATTCTTTTAAATATTATGGTGCGTCCTGCTGTGCCACAACCTCAACCAAAGCAAATGGATTTAGTAACAAGTGCTGGCGGTAAAGAGGTTAAGTCAAACGGTCAAGCAAAATCTAGCAAAGTTGGTCGCAATGACCCTTGTCCTTGCGGTAGTGGTAGAAAATACAAAAACTGTTGTGGGAAAAACGAATAAATGAACTTTGAACAAATAAAGGACAATTTAATCAATATTCAAAAATCGCTGGAAATTATTCGAGCGGTTTTTGACATTTCAAAGTTGACAACAGAAATGCTTGCTTTACAAGCAGAACAATCTAGCCCTGATTTTTACAGCGACCAAAACAAAGTACAAATTGTAGGTAAAAAAATTAGTGCTTTACAAAAGAAAATTAGCAATTTAAAGCAAATTGAAAGTTCTTTTGATGCTATTTTTAGTTTGTTCGATGAATGCACAGAAAATGATACTGATATTTTAGAGGAAATTTCAAAAGAAATTAAAAATTTAGAACCAAAAGTTGAAGAAATGCGTTTAACTGCTCTTTTGGGTGGTAAGTACGATAAATTAGGCGTGATTTTAACTGTTCAGGCGGGTGCAGGTGGTACAGAAGCACAAGACTGGGCGGAAATGCTTTTGCGTATGTATATGCGTTATGCGGAAAAAATGGGATTTAACACTACAACTTTGGATTATACTGTTGGTGATGGTGCTGGTATAAAAGGTGCTACAATAAAACTTGATGGTGAATATGCTTATGGTTATTTAAAAGCAGAAAAAGGTGTGCATAGGTTGGTGCGTATTTCACCTTTTGATAGCAATGCTCGCAGACATACAAGTTTTGCATCAGTTGAAATTATGCCACAAATAGAAAATGACAACGAAATCGAAATTAAAGATAGCGATTTAAAAATTGATACCTATCACGCAGGCGGTTGTGGTGGACAAGGTGTAAATACAACGGACTCTGCTGTACGCATTAGACACATTCCTACAGGTATTGTTGTACAATGCCAAAACGAACGTAGCCAAATTCAAAATAGAGAGTCTGCAATGAAAGTTTTACGTGCAAAATTAGCACAAATTCAAGAGGAACAACATCAAGAAAACTTAAAGCAGGTCCACCGCGATAAGAAGCATT
>JAGART010000029.1 GCA_017622115.1 Clostridia bacterium | reverse complement strand
GTGTGCTGATGGGAATTTTGGAAGTGGCTTAACTTTTTTAACTTTTTTAGGTGGAAGTAAGTTTAAGTTAATCTCAAAATAATAGCAATCTGCTTTTATTTCGTAATTTTTTGTTACTTGCGGGTGAACTTTACCAACTAAACCAACCACACGATTACCTATTGTTAATTCCGCACAAATATTTGGGTGCATAAAACTAACATTGCTTGGCACATAGTTAAAGTTTACACCAAACTTACTAGCAAGCATTTCAGTAATTGCTTTAACATCAAAAAAGTCAACTTTACAACTTGTCAAATAAGCCAAAATTTTATTTTCTGCTGGAATGTTATCTTTATTGTTACGTTCGTTTAAGAAAATCTTTCCAACTTCAAAAATTTGCACATTTGTATTTTTTCTGCTTTCATTTAATTTCAATACATCTAATAAACTGCCTATCATTTGTGTACGCATAAGGCTATAATCCAAACTTAAAGGATTTTCTATTTGTATGCAATCACGAAGTTTACTATCAGCAGAGATTAAAAGTTTATCTAACTCACTAGGAGCACGGAAACCATAAGTACGCACTTGATGAGCTCCAGTTGACAACATATAATCAACTGTATCATATTCAAGTCTTAAAGCACTATTCATTCCGCCTGCTGTACTTTGAGTATTTTGACAATATGTTGGAGTAATTTTTTCGAAACCATAAAAACGAATAACTTCTTCAATTAAATCTGCTGGTCTTTCTAAATCTGCTCTTATTGCAGGAACTTTACACAATAAACTATTTTGATTTTGTTCTGTTTCTATATCTAAATCGTTTAAAATTTTAACGACATCAGTTGTAGGGATTTCAATACCCAAAGTACGAGTAATATCATCTAAATTAAGTTCTATAATACGTTTTTCCTCATTTACTTGACCAACTTGAATAATTTTACCACAAATCTCGCCTATGCCAAATTGAGTAATTAAAGACAAGATACGTTCTAAACCTTGTTTTGCTGAAATCGTTTCTACACCACGTTCGTACCTAGCACTAGCATCTGTACGCAAACCTAAACTTCTAGCACCTCTACGGATATTTACACGTTCAAAAATAGCACTTTCGACAACTATTGTTTTTGTATCTTGATTGATAGAGAAATCTCTACCACCCATAATACCAGCAATACCAACAGGTTGTGTGCTATCAGCAATAACAGTGATATTTTCGTTTAAGTCATATTCTTTGTTGTCTAAACCAACAATTTTTTCATTAGTTTTTGCATTACGTACTACAATAGTGTTGTCTTTTAATAAATTATAGTCAAAAGCGTGTAAAGGTTGTCCCATTTCCCACAAAACATAATTTGTCAAGTCAACAATATTGTTTTTAGGATTGATGCCTATTGATTTTAAACGTTGTTTGATTATTTTAGGTGAATCTTTAATTTCCACATTTTGAACAACACAACCATAATATAATGGACAATTATCGGTTTCTACATTAATATTAAGAGGCAAAGTTTTATTTATCGCTGAAATATTAGTTTGAGGATAGTTAAAATCACGACCTAAACCAACAGCCAACTCTTTTGCTAAACCTATTACACTTTGACAGTCTGGACGATTTGCTAAAACTTTAATTTCATACACAACATCATCTAAACCTAAAAATTCAGCAATTTGTTGACCCTCTTTTGCTGTTTCATCTAAAATCATAATACCATCAACCAAAGCATTTGGATAAACAGAATCATCAATACAAAGTTCTTCACCAGAACACAACATACCTTGCGACTCTTCACCACGCATATTTGTAGTCTTGATTTTTAAACCATTAGGCAAATCAGCACCATCTAATGCACAAGGCACTAATGCACCTTCAAAAACATTTGTAGCGGCAGTAATAATTTGAACTTGTTGTCCGCCCCCGAGAGAAATAGTACAAATTTGAAGTTTGTCAGCGTTAGGGTGTCTAGTAAGTTTTATAATACGACCTATTCTTACTCTCTCCATTCCTTTTGAACTATCTTTCATTTCTTCTACTTCAAAGCCTATACTAATAAACTTATCTACTACCTCTTGTGGAGTAACATTAGATAAGTCTATAAAATCAGCCAACCATTTATAAGTAACAATCATTTATATATTCTCCTATTTGAATTGTTTTAATAAGTTAATATCGTTTTCGTATAAATCTCTTAAATCAGAAACCCCAGACTTCATCATTACAAGTCTATCTAAACCTATACCAGCAGCAAAGCCTTTGTAAATAGTGCTATCTACTCCACTCATTTCTAATACTTTAGGGTGAACCATACCAGC
>JAGART010000028.1 GCA_017622115.1 Clostridia bacterium | reverse complement strand
GTTGACCTTTATACTGGTGGTGATGAGCACGTTACTCGCCATATGCTTTATGCAAGTTTCTGGCATCACTTCTTGTATGATATAAATGCTGTGCCTTTTGAATTCCCTTTCAAAAAACGACTTTGCAATGGTTTAACTTTGGGTGCTGATGGTAATAAAATGAGTAAATCTTTGGGTAATGTTGTTGACCCTATGAGTATTTTAGAGCCTTATGGTGCTGATGTATTTAGACTTTATATGATGTTTAGTGGGGAATATGACCAAAATACAATTTGGAATGAACAAGGTATAAAAGGTTGCTTAAAGTTTGTTAAAAACATTTGGGAACTTCAAGATTTGATAAAAGGCGAAGATGTTTCAAAAGAACACGAAGTTGCACTTAATAAATTGATTAAAAAGTGTGCTGATGGTATTGAAAACTTTACTCACAATACTTCTATCGCAGAAATGATGATTTTTGTGAACAAAATTAAACAAGACAAGTTTATTACAAAAGAAGAATTAAAACAATTCTTGATTGCTATCAATCCTTTTGCACCTTATATTACTTCTGAAATGTTTGAGCAAATCTTTAATGCTCAAATAACAGAACAAATTTATCCTAGTTATGATGAAAATAAACTGGTAGATAACGAAATCAATCTTCCTGTACAAGTAAACGGAAAATTAAAGTTTACAATTAAAATTGCTTTAAACGAAGATGAAAATGCAGTTAAAGAAAAAGCAAAACAACAATTACAAACAAAAGAAACAGGGGAAATAGTAAAAGTTATCTATGTTCCAAACAAAATCATTAACTTTATTATTAAAAAATAGAAAAAGGCTTTTTTAAGCCTTTTTTTGTATTATAAAATAGTATAAAAATACCTAAAAAATAACAATAAAATATTTTTTAATAACTTTTTATAAAAATTAGAAATTTTTTATTGACAATTACTTATTTTTATTGTATAATCAAAACATATCGACTGTCGCTTGTAATTTGGCGACGTAGCTTAGTTGGTTAGAGCGGCCGGTTCATACCCGGCAGGTCAGCGGTTCGAATCCACTCGTCGCTACCAACCAAGCACAGTTGATGTATATGGCTCCATGGTCAAGCGGTCAAGACACCACCCTTTCACGGTGGTAACGCGGGTTCGATTCCCGCTGGAGTCACCAACATAAAAAACGACAAGTTAGGTCTTGTCGTTTTTTTTAATTAAATCCGCAAGCGGAATAAATCTAACTTTGTTAGAAGAAATCACTGTGTGATGAAAGCCAATTTAATTATTTGTAGAATTTTGTTTAAAAAGAGAGAATTTTTGAAAATCGGTGGACTTTTAGGGGTTATTGTGCTATAATATTATCGATAAGTATGCTCTAGGAGTTTTTATCTTTATGTTAGATGAACATTTATGTAATGTTGATAAAGTTTGTACACATATCAATTCGCTTTCTCAAAAGAAGCGTAGTCTTTTTGTAGAATTAAAATGTACAGAAAATCAAATTAACGAATTTGATGATTTAAGCCAAAATCGTAATGAAGAATTATATTTAAACGGCTTACAACAGCAAAGTGAAATTTTGGAGCAACGCATAAAAGAAGTTGACGCCAAAAAGACGGAAATTTCTCAAAGTATGTTTGAGGCTGGTTTTTTCCAAACTAAAAAGTTGACAAAATATTTGGCAAACGTACTTACAAAAGAAACAGGTGTACAATGGTTGCCTATAAGATTTTTGATTGAACCAAAAACTTCTTGTAAACCGCAAGTAGAGGGTTATGGTGTGCTTTTGGCTGAATCTATGTACACTATTCCTAATTTAGCAAACACTATTACGTTGTTAGATTCTTTTGATAGATTGCCTTTACATAGATATAGTTTAAAATACAAAGATGATGGATATACAGAAACCACAAAATATACAAATATTGATGATTTAGATAATATTTGGATGTTTGGTTCTAGAAACTTTATTTGTATAGGTGCAAATCCAGAATATAGTGCATTCTTTAATTTAAATCCAGAAATTGAAAAGCCATTTTTGCACTTGCCTTTAACACAAAATGAGCAAACGGCAATTCATTCATTTAATGGAGATTTTAAATGTTATCCTAAATATGATGAGCCTAATTTGCCGTTAGAACACCCAAGGTTTATAGCTCTCAAGGCCCTCGCTGGTATTGTAGAGGGACGTTTGGAAAAAAGTTTGGAGCAAAAAGAAACAAACGAGCATAAACATTATTTGTCTTTGAGTAAGTAATCGTCTTGTATTGTTAAAAATTGTTGTGTCCTGTTGATTGACATTTGTTTTTAGGTGTTGTATAATCGCAGTGTATCAAGTTAAGGAGGCTATTTTATGGAATTTGACTTTGAACAAATTAAACACAACTTTAAGGCTTATGATTATGAATGTGGTTATAAAGCGTTAAACGAAATGTACAAAAAAGAACCAAGCAAACAAAAAGTTATGTATGTGTTTGCTGGTGCAAATGGAAGTGGCAAAAGTACACTTATTGCAAATCTTTATAGACAAGGTTTATTAGATACACATTATATTAATGCGGATTTAGTTGCAAGAGAAAATATGCATCAAATTACAGGCGACCAAAAATGTTGCTTTGATGCTATGAATGAAGCAATTTCTATGGTTAAAGACTACATAAAAGAGGGTAATTCTTTCTGTTATGAAACTGTGCTTTCTCACCCTAGTAAATTTGAGTTAGTTAATTTAGCGAAGAAAAATGGTTATAAAGTAATCTCTGTTTTTGTTAGCACAAAATCACCTAACATCAATTTGGGTAGAGTAAGTTATAGAAAAAAACAAGGTGGCCATGATGTTGTTACTGCAAAAATTATTGCAAGATACAATCGTGCTATGGAAAATAAAAAAGTACTACAAGTTATGTCTGATGAGTATTACGAATTCGATAATTCTCACGAACGTAAAATTATAAAGGCAAGTGATTTAAATCAAGAAATTTGCCAACAAAGATAATTAAAGGCGTTTTTCGCCTTTTTTTTATTGTAAAAATAGCAAAAATTATTTGATAAATACAAAAAAAATAGTTATAATAATTAAAAATAAATTTTAGGAGTGTATTATGCCTTTTATTAAATGTCCGCATTGTGGTAAAGAAATTCAAGACTCATCTTGTGCGTGTATTTATTGTGATTTTGATTTAGAAAATAAAGAACGTGATTGTAATATTAAATTAATCGTTCAAGAGCCAAATTCGTTGCCGTT
>JAGART010000027.1 GCA_017622115.1 Clostridia bacterium | reverse complement strand
TTGTGGTTGTCGCCTTCGTCCCATTTTGCTCCACCAGTTGCAAGCATAGTAATAACCAAACCAACAGCCAAAACAATAGCAATAATAGGCAAAACGATACTATCTTGAAGTGCTAATGCAGATACAAGACACAAGAACGCACAAATAACTAACGCAATACCTATCCAGATTTTAAATTTTTTAATTGTAGTAATATTTTGTTGAAAAATACCTTGTAACAATACAACTAAACCCAAACCACCACAAAGCACAACTCCCGCCCACGCAAGAGTAAAGAAGCCAAAAGTTTCTGGCATAACGATTGATAAGAGCCACAACACAGCAGCAGCGAGTACAAACAATGCACCCAAAAGTTTAAACCCTAAATTTCTACTCATAATAACCCCCTAAAATTATCTTAAAATAGCATTTGCAGAAACAGCAGAAATCTCATCACCCTCTGCTAATACTATAGAAGAAAAGTGCTTGTAAGATTTCACTAATCCCCCGATACGAATGTTTATTTCCTCCACATTTTCATCAGCAGAAAGCACTGTATATTTCCCCGGCAAAATGCCTTCTTTTGAAATTTCATACACTTGCCCACGTTCCAACACAACATCACCTTTATTTAGGCTAATATTAATATTCCCTTTTTGGTCAACAGCATCTTTGCTTTTAGTAAAACGAGTGCCATTAGAAACATAAACATCATCTACTCTTTGCTCACTTGTGCTTTTATGCTTAACAATAGCCGAAATAATCCACGCAAGCACAACAACCACTAGTACAGCACCAACACAAATAAGCGCAATTTCACTCCAAGTCATAATCTTGCTCCTTTTGTTAAATTTAATCTAAAATATATATTCCAGCAACGATTAAAGCAATAATTGCCAAAATACCAATTACAGTAAAAGCAACTTTCCACCCTGAAACAGGTGTTTTGCCTGTTATTTTTCCGTTCTCGCCATTTACATAAAAATTGTATAATTTGCCTTTAAAAGTTGTATGCCCAACATACACAGGCACAAGCAAATATTTGTATGTTTGATTTATATAAGTAGTATTAATATTTAAATAATCTTTAACATCATAATCATACTTTTTTAATATTTGCTTTTCTATATCGTATTTCATCCAACTTTGGCATTCTTTCCAACAATGTTGTCCATCTTTGTTGTATGTACTAGCAGCATAACCACGCAAATAATCTTGCGTGTATTTTGGAGCATCATTTGTTGAAAAAGGCGAAATCTTAACCAAAGTATCAGTTGTAATATTAGATGAAGCCTGTATAAGATAATCATCAAACTTCATAGCGTGTGAGCCTTTAACATTAAAATAATTAGTATGCGTATGAGCCACCGTTTTTCCATTTACGTGCGAATAAGTTGTGTAATTTTTACCCAAACGCCCCTCATAAGTTGAGCGAGTATCACAATCAAAAGTAAATACAGGATTATATACACCTTTTATGTTTTCCGCCTTTGCACTCTTTTTAAATGAACGAGGAGCATAAAATTTGCTTCTTGTCCATTTTTGAGCCACTTGTTCTGCGTGTTTGTCATCAACTTTAAACGGCACAACACCTTGCGGTTTCAGCCCCGCCATTTCCTCTATTTTAACTATGTTATTTGTACCACAAAAAGCACATTCGTGAGCAACTTCTTGTGCAGAAATAATCTCTTTTGCCCCACAACTCTTGCACTGATAAACTTCCGCTTCTTTCCATACTTTTGCGTTAGAAAGTAATTCGTTTATATCTTTTTCAACAACTTTTTCATTTGTTTCGATATCAAACAAACTATCACAATACATACAACGCATTTTTTGCTTTGTCGCATCAAAAACCGCCTCACCGCCACAATTAGGACACTTATATACAGAAGTATCTAATTTTTTATCGCTATACAGTTTTTGTTCGGCTGTTTTGCTCATTTAAGTTTGCTCCCACATTCTGCACAGAATTTTGCAGTTGCTTTAACTTCTGCACCACAACTAGGACAAGTTGGCTTTAAACTTTGTCCACATTCAGGACAAAACTTTGCTTTTGCCCCTAAACTTGTACCACACATAGGACAGAATTTGCCTTGCGCTTCTGGATTTGTGGCTTGTTGCATATTTTGAGCAAACATATTGCCCATTCCCATACCCATACCAAGTCCCATTCCAGCACCCATAGTTGTACCAGCACCACCAGGATTTTTAGCAGCCTCTTTCATTGCTTCCAAAGTTTCAACTTGTGTGTAAACGTCCATATTCTTGCGAAGCATACCAAGACTTGCACTCTTGTCTAATGCTTTTTCTAATTCTTCTGGAAGTGAGAAACTTTCAAACACAAACTTTGTGAGTTGCAAGCCCATTGCCTTAAAGTCTTGTTGCAACTTTTGCTCAACAATACCAGATAATTCTTGCAAATTAGCAGCCATATCTAGTACAGGTATTTTGCATTCACCTATTGCATCTGCAATACCAGCAACAACCATACTACGCAAATAATCCACAATTTCATCAGCAACAAAATGAGTATTTGTACCGCTTAAATTTTGCATAAAGATATAAGCATCATCAACTTTAAATGAATAGTTTCCAAAACCACGAATACGCACAGCACCATAATCTGCATCACGTACTAAAATAGGATTAACAGTACCCCATTTTTGGTTTGTAAATTGCTTTGTATTAACAAAATAAATGTCAGATTTAAAAGGTGTTTCAAAACCATATTTCCAAGACATTAATTTTGTAAGCACAGGCATATTGTTAGTATCTAACTTATAAAAGCCTGGCAAAAACACATCAGCCAATCTACCCTTATCTATAAAAATCGCCACTTGGCTTTCACGCACAGTAAGAGCAGAGCCTTTGTTTACGTGGTCTTTATTGATTGGATATTTCCAAACAATTAAATTACTACTTGTGTCAGTCCATTCTATATTTTTTAGTATTGCCATAATCCTCTCCTTGAATAATATATTCAGATTATAACATAACTCGTGCCAAAATACAAAACAAATGGACAAAAAAATTAAAAAGCCCTAATTAATATCAAAAAAGTTTCTGCGTTAAATTTCGAAAAACTTTACAATTTTAGTAAGTTTTTCGATTTTAGACCGAAAAACTTTTATTTTTTGCATACTTTTTCAGTTTTGAACTGAAAAACTTTTAATAAATATTAATAAATGGCTTCTTTATGCTTTTTGCGAACTTTAATGCTTTGTAAGCACCGCTATCTTTTCTTTCTTCTGCATAAAAAACTATTAAATCACTATGTTTTATAATTTCTATATTACGATAATAAATACGAGTGTACCAGTAATCAAAATCGACTGGCAAATAAATAACTTCATCATAAAAATTATTTAATTTATATTTTTTCTTTAAATATTTTTCGTTTTCTAAACAATATATTCTTTTTATATTTGGATATTCTTCTTTTAGTTCTGTAACTAATTTTAAGCATAAAGCATCAAATTCCCCAAAACCACCAAATAAAAAAATATTAAATCCTTTTTCTTTAACCAAAGTTATTATTAAGTCTTTTAATTTAATTATTTCACTTTTTGTTAAATTAACTTCTCTATGTCCAAAAAACGAACAAATTTTAGTTGTTGACGTATTCATAACTTTATATATAACATAAATTACAATAGTTGTCAACACATTCACAACTTGTGAATGCATTCACAACATTATTTTTTTAATATTGTTAATCTTTTTGTGAATACATTTACACAAAAGGAGAAATATAAAATTATGAAGTTACACGAAGCAGTTGGTGAAAGGATTTTAGAATTTTGCAAAGAAAGGAATATTACCCCAAACAAATTATGTACAATGTCTGGTGTAATTCAATCTACGGTAAATTGTATATTTTCAGGTAAAAGTTTAAATCCTAAATTAAGAACTATTCAATATATTTGTGATGGATTAAATATAACTTTAAAAGAATTTTTTGATAGTCCGTTATTTGATAATTTAGAGGATTAAAAATATAAATTATTAAAAATATTAATTTAAATAATATTAAAAAACAAAAAAGATAGAGATTTTTTAGATTTTCTCTATCTTTTTTAAATATTATTTACTATTTTTTGCACGATAACGCATTTGTGCACGTTTGTCGTGGTCTAATATTGTTTTACGCAAACGAACAGATTGCGGAGTTACTTCAAGTAATTCATCATCATTTAAGAATTCGATTGCTTTTTCCAAACTCATAAGTTTTGGCGGAATAAGGCGAAGTGCATCATCTGAAGAACAACTACGCATATTAGTTAATTGTTTACGCTTACAAACATTAACAACTAAATCATCACCACGAGGGTTTTCACCTACAATCATACCACCATACACTTTATCACCCGGTTTAACGAACAACGCACCACGTTCTTGTGCATTTGCAAGACCATAACCGATACATTCACCAGTTTCGTGAGCAACAAGTGCACCGCAAATTCTGCGTTCGATTTCGCCTTTGTAATAATCATAACCATAGTGTACACTAGACATAATACCCTCACCACGAGTATCTGTTAAAAATTCTGATTTATAACCAAACAAACCACGGCTAGGCACTAAAAATTCAAGACGAGTACGGCTACCTTGCGGTTTCATTTCAAGAAGTTCACCCTTACGCACACCCATTTTACTCATAACTGTACCAACAGCATCTTCTGGAACATCTACAACAAGTCTGTCTATTGGCTCCATCTTTTTGCCTTGTTCATCTTCTTTAAACAAAACTTTTGGCATAGAAACTTGAAATTCATAGCCTTCACGGCGCATATTTTCAATTAAAATTGAAAGATGCATTTCACCACGTCCACGAACTCTAAAAGCATCTGTTGTATCTGTATCTTCAACTTTTAAAGAAAGGTCTTTAATCATTTCACGTTGCAAACGTTCTCTTAAATGTCTGCTAGTTACAAATTTACCCTCTTTACCAGCAAAAGGACTATCATTAACCATAAAAGTCATTTCAACACTAGGGTCACTAATTTTAACAAACTCCAAAGCATTTGGAATTTCAACATCACAAACAGTATCACCTATCATAATGTCGCCTAAACCAGCCACACAAACGATATCGCCAGCGATTGCTTTTTGTGTTTCAATCTTTTTCATACCATCGAAAACGAAAAGTTGTTGTACTCTAATTTTTACAACTTTTTCAGGAGTAAAGAAGTTAGTAATTGAAACCATTTGTCCAACTTCGATTGAACCATTTTCAACCTTACCAACAGCCATTTTACCTAAAAAGTCGTTGTGCTCTGTATTTGAAACAAGCATTTGCAAAGGTTTAGAAACATCACCACTCGGAGCAGGAATATGGTTAACGATTTTTTCAAAAAGTGGTTGCATATCTGTACCTTTTTCATCACGTTTTGCACTTGCAATACCTTGTCTAGCACTAGCGTAAATTACAGGACTATTAAGTTGCTCTTCACTTGCATTTAAATCAAAAAGCAATTCCAAAACCTCATCTTCCACTTCTGGAATACGAGCATCTGGGCGGTCAATTTTATTTATAACCACAATAACTTTTAAGTTTAGTGAAAGTGCTTTTTCCAACACAAAACGAGTTTGAGGCATAGTACCCTCAAAAGCATCAACAACTAATAAAACACCATCAACCATTTTTAAAACACGTTCTACTTCACCACCGAAATCAGCGTGGCCCGGTGTGTCTATAACATTGATTTTATAATCTTTGTAATAAATTGCAGCATTTTTAGCAAGAATAGTAATACCACGTTCACGCTCTAAATCATTAGAGTCCATAACACGGTCACCAACTTCTTGATTGTTTCTAAACACACCACCTTGTTTTAACAATTCGTTTACCAAACTTGTCTTACCGTGGTCAACGTGAGCAATAATAGCAATATTGCGAATTTTGTTTTGTTCCATTTTTTCTCCTTAAAAAACAAGAAAGAGAAGCAAGTTCTCTATTCTAGTACCATAAATTAAATTAGTGATTATGATTATATCATAATAGAAAAGGATTTTCAATACATTTTTTAAATTTTTTTGTAATAATTAATCATCTTGTTGAGCTTTTTCTTTTAAATAGGAATTTTATTATTTAAAATTGATAAATTTACTTATTTTTATCAATTTAGCCTTAAAATTTAATATTAACTTAATAAAAAACGCCATTTTTATCAATTTAATTAAAATTTTTTACTACATTACATTAAAAAAGACACTTAAATAAGTGCCTTTTTATAATCTGCCAACTAAAAAATCTATTGAATCACCTAAATTAAAACTTATTACAAACAATGTTGCTATGTTTGGATGTTCTCCATAATTTTCCCAATGTCTAATATTTGATTCACTTAATCCATTATTTTTGCAAAATTTCCAATGAGTGATTTTATTATTCTCTAATAATTTTTTGTATCTTCCCAAAAACACAGACCAATCGCCTAAAATATTAGAATAATTTGTATAATTGCGTTTATCTGTTAAACCAAATAAATAATCTAATGAGCAATTAAAATAATTTGCCATTTTTATAGCACAATCCACAGCAGGCATAGCCCCTCTTAAATATCTGCTATATTGATTTGAAGATATTCCACTTTCTTTTTCTAACTTTCGTAAAGATAAACCTTTTTCATTAACCAAATCTCTTAAAATATCTACAAAATTATCCATA
>JAGART010000026.1 GCA_017622115.1 Clostridia bacterium | reverse complement strand
TGCTTTGGCAAATGGCATATAGCGAGTTTTACTTTACAAAAACATATTGGCCAAGTTTTAGTGAAAAGGATTTGCAACTTGCGTTGATCGATTTCCAGCGAAGAAAACGCCGTTATGGCAGTATTTAACATAGGAGAAAAAATAATGGAGAACAAAAAATCAATAAACACGCCAGCAAAATGGTGGCCTCGCATTATTTCGGGGGCGATTATTTTGGTAGCGCTTGTTGGGTGCTTTTTCCTGCGCGAATTAAGTGAGTACGTTTTTGACTTGCTAATTGGTGTAATTATGGTATTTTGCGCCTTTGAAGTAGAAAACCTGCTTCACAAAATGGATAGACCTACTTGGACAACCCCGATTGGGCTATATCCGATATTGTGTTTTGCAATGATAGTTATATCTGCTAATACAAACTTAAATTTCTATCACTTTATTTTAATTAATCTTGGCATCTTGGTGTTATATTTTATCGCGCTTTTTGCGTTCCCTTTGATTTTTTCAAAATTGGGAAACAAAATGAAGGTGCGCGAGGGGTTTATAGGCTCTCTTGGCTATTATAGTTTTAGCAAGTCTATGAACACAATTTTTGTGTGCTTGTGGCCAACATTCTTGTTTAGTTTTGCATTTATCATTAACCACTTCACTCAATTAGGTATTTCTGAAACGGCAAACTACTATATTAATAGTGGCGTTGACCTTGGGTTAATGGGATTGGTGCTTTTGTTTGCTTCGAGTATGTTCGCTGACACATTTGCAATGTTAACTGGTAGATTTATCAAGGGTCCAAAAATCAACCTTGAAAAGTTGGGACCAGGCAAGTCTTGGACAGGCTTTATCGGCGGAATAGTGGGTGCAATGGTTGCAAGCGTTGTTGTGTTCACAATATTCAACTGTTTTGGTGGATATTCTGACTTGTTCAATTCACTTCAAATTAGTGTTTGGACATTCTTGTTGGGTGGCTTGTTCTGTGGCTTATTTAATATGGGTGGCGATTTGTTTAGTTCGCTGTTTAAGCGCAGAGCGGTTGTAAAAGATTTCAGCCAACTTATTCCGGGGCACGGTGGTGTGATGGATAGATGTAACGGGCTTCTTGTTAATGCGGTATTTGTGTTTGTATTCTTTATCATACTATTTGCTTAAATTGAATAGATATATTACAAATGCGGGCATCTTGCGCGCATTTGTTACATTATGGAGGGGAATGATTTGATTTCGATGCTTGCTAGTTTTGCTAGTGTGATGACCACGATTGGCTATATTGCATTAGCGGTGCTGGTTCTGTTGCTAATGATAACAATTCACGAACTTGGGCATTATCTTTTTGGTAAGTGGCTTGGGTTCAAAATTGAAGAGTTTTCGATTGGTTTTGGTAAGGCGATTTTCAAAAAAACGCTAAAATCTGGTGAGGTTTTCAGTATAAGGATTATCCCGCTGGGTGGATATTGTGCGTTTGCGGGAGAAGATGAGGACGACCCAGACCCAAACGCATTTAACAACAAAAAGCCGTGGAAGCGACTTATAGTGCAGTTT
>JAGART010000025.1 GCA_017622115.1 Clostridia bacterium | reverse complement strand
GCTGCTACAAACAGACCTGATGTTCTTGACCCTGCGCTTTTGCGTGCTGGTCGTTTTGACCGTAGAATAGTTGTAAATCGCCCAGACCTCGAAGGTAGAATTAAAATCTTAAAATTGTATGCAAAAAATAAACCTTTTGCAGATGATATTGACTGGGAAGGTATTGCAAGACGTTTGCCTAGTGCAACAGGTGCTGATATCGAAAACATTTTAAACGAAGCAGCAATTCTTGCAGTACGTGATAACAGAAACTTAATTACAGAAACAGATATTTTTGAGGGTTCATTAAAAGTTGAATATGGTCCTCAAAAGAAAACTCACAAAGCAAGTGATGAAGACAAAAAGACAACTGCTTATCACGAAGCAGGTCATACAATTGTAATTAAAGCATTACACGGTGATGATAGAGAAGTTCAAGAAGTTACAATTATTCCTCGTGGTATGTCTGGTGGTATGACTGCACACGTTGACCGTAAACGTGCAGATGCTACTCAAATGACTCGTGAAGAAATGTTGCAACACATTACTGGTGCTATGGGTGGTCGTGCTGCTGAAAAATTGATTTATGGACACGTTGCTACTGGTGCTAGTAACGATATCGAGGTTTCAACTGGTATCGCTCGTGATATGGTAACAAAATATGGTATGAGTGAAAAACTCGGTCCAGTTTGTTATGCTGATGGTGGTGAAGTATTCCTCGGTCGTGATTTCCAACAACGTAGTAATATTAGTGAAGCTACTGCAAATCTTATTGATAGCGAAATTAAAGCAATTATCGAACAATGTGAACAAGATGCAATTAATATTCTTGAAAAGAATCGTGATATTTTGGAAGCAATGACTGCTACTTTGGTTGCTAAACAAACAATTTACGCACAAGAAGTTGAAGAACTTATGGCTGGTAAATCAAGTGCAGAAGTAATTGAAGCAATGGATAAACGTGCAGAAGAACGCAAGAAAAAAGACCAAGAAGCATTAGAACGTAAAAAGAAAGAGGAAGAAGAAAGACTTGCTCAACAACAAAGTGCTATGACTGATTTGGAAAAAAGCGTTCAAGGTGCGTATTCTGGTGCAACACAAAAAGCACAAGAGAATAATTCTCAACAAGTTAAAAAAGATAAAGAAATTAAAATCACCAAAAATGACAAAAATTAATAGTGAAAACAATGCAAAATAAGTTGACCAAATTTATTGATATGTGATATCATAAGGAAAGCAATTTGAAATTTGCAAATAAAACTTTAAAGGATAGACTATGGAAATTCAGCAAGATGCAAATCAATCTGTAAAAGTGCCTTTTTACAAAAAAATGAAAAAATCAAACTTCATTACTGCAATAGTTGCTTTTTCAGTAATAGGTGTGTTGATTTTGACAACGATTTTGTTGGCAGTTATTCCTACTTACACTGGTGTAAAATTTGATAATTCTCCTGACCGTATAGTATTAAAAATCAACTCTACTCAACTTACTTTGTATGCTGATGTAGAAGAAACAAGAGATGACTTTAATCGTGTTTGGAATGCTTACAACAATGCAAGTAGCCCAACAGTAATGGATGCTATTTTTAATGGCTACGCAGGTAAAGGCAAAACAGCAAATTATAGTGCTTCATCAAAATCTTATAGTAATTTAGCAACAACAGATACTTTCTCTGTGGCTTTTTACTGGGATGAAAATCAATTAATGACTGATGCTAATGGCAGTGCATTTAAATATACTTTATCAAATGGTCAAACTTCTATTGATGAAGTATATTACAAAGCAGCTACTTTTGCTGTAAGTGCTACAAATAGTGTAGAAGAAAAGACTTTCTATCTTCGCCGTAGTACTGCATTAGATACTTCTACAAGTACAAACTACTACTATACTGGTATTGCAAATTATCACTCTCTTTACAATGTGTTAAATGCTTTGCAAGATGAAGGCAAATTTACTGTATATAATTAATAAAAAAGCACTTTTTAAAGTGCTTTTTTTATATCAATTTTATTGCCAAAATTTTAGTTCTGTGATAAAATAAATAAAAATAGGTTAGACTTGATTTAGGAGCAATTCAATGGGTGCAGACGCTGTTGAGACAAAAGGAAAGTTTAATATAAAACTTATTGTTCAAATCGCCTTGATTTGTATGCTTTTTGTGTTCATCATTTTTGGTGTTACTTGTGTAGTGTCCAAGTTTATATCTTCTACTTCTGGGCATATATCTATTTTTGGCTATAATGTAGTTGATATAACAGATGATTTAAATGAACCCGATTTGCAACAAGGTAGGCAAGTCGTTGTTTCAAAAAATTTTGATTTAAATGTTGGGGATTACGTTTTATATGTAAATAATGGAGTAATTGATTTTAGCAGTGATTATATTGCAAAAATTATTGAAATCGATAACTCTAATGTTGTGTTGCAAAAAAATAAAGATAATTCAAATTTAACTTTATCACAAAATTATATTTTTGCTAAAATAGTTTCGACTTCGGCAATAACTAGTGGTTTTGTTGGATTTTTGCTCTCGGGATTTCCTTTGTGGGTTTTTGTGATTATTCCGTGTTTGTGTCTTATAAGTCTAATCATTCTGTATTTTTTTAGAAATCTAAAACAAAACAATGCTAATTCTAAAAATAGCGAAAATATATCTAGCGAAACTAAAAAAGAAGAACTCGAACCAACTGATGACTTACAAAAACTTGATGCAGATAAGTTGGAAAATGACAACGTAGAAGATGTTGATATAGGGCAAGATGAAAAGATTGATGAGGCTGATGAAGATTTAAAAGTTGAAGAACCTCTGGAAGAAAGTGTAGAACAACAAAAACCTATTCCAAAAGAAAAAACTAAATCAAAAAAAGAAAAGACAGAACGAAAAGAAAAGAAAGAGCAAAAGTCTATCGAAGTTGAAGAAATTCCAATTTTAGAAGATATTAAAAAGTTTGAGCAAAATCAAATAGAAAAAGAAATTAAAAAAGTTCAAGAGGAAAAACCTCGATTATATATGCATTCAAAACCTAAAAATGATAAGCGTGATGATTATATATTTATCAAGCAACCTTTTGAAAAATCGAATGTACATTTCCATAATATATTAAAGAAATTTAATATAGAAAGTACACATAATCAAAATAAAAATTCTAGCGAATTATTAAATAAAATGCGTAACGAAGCAATAAAAAGTAATGGAGATAAAAAATGAAATTAACAAAATTTAGAGTACAAAATTTTAGGTCTTTTGTAGATAGTGGTTGGGTGGATTGTGATGATGTAACCGCTATTGCAGGTGTAAATGAGGCGGGTAAAAGTAACCTTTTGCGTGCTTTATGGAAGTTGAAGCCAGCTTTTCGTGCCGACAATAAAATATCAAAAAATGATGTGCCGATTGACCGTTTTGATAAAATTATGGACGCAGATGGTTTGCCAATTTTCATAACAGCAGAATTTAAACTTCGCCCTTATGATAAAGAGTTAATCAGAAAGAAATTTGATGGCGTGTTGGCTTTTGATAAAGTCATTGTTTCAAGATATTTGAGTGGTAATTATTCAGTTGAATATCCTGTAAAAATTAATGATAATATTAAGGCAAAATTAGATGATTTTATCATAAAAATTATGCCTGGCTTTATATATTATAGCAACTATGGTAATCTTGATAGTAATATCTATTTGCCTCAAATGTTGGCTAAATTTAATAAGGCTGGTATTAATACTATAAGCAAGTCAAAACGCCGTACTGTTAAATTATTGCTTATGTACATAGGTATTACGCCAGAAATGTTGATTTGCGATTCTCCAATTTTGGAACAAGCTTCTAAAAAGCAACTTAAACTTACAGCAGAACAATTAGAGCAATTAACAACAAAACAAGAGCGTTATAAAAAGTTATTTAAAGAAGCAGGTGAAAGACTTACTAGGGAATTTAATCAATGGTGGAGACAAGGTAAGTATAAATTTGAATTTGCTTTTGATGGCGGAAATCTTACTATTTTTGTTACAGACCAAGAAGGAATTCGTGCGCCACTTGATGAAAGAAGTGTCGGTATGCAATGGTTCTTATCGTTCTTTTTGGTATTTACATTAGAAAGTCAACTTTTTTATACAAATACGGTTATGTTGCTAGATGAAAGTGGGGCAACTTTACACGGTCTCGCTCAACAAGATTTAGTAACATTCTTTGATGAACTTGCAAAAACTAATCAAATTGTATATTCTACACATAGTAGTTTTATGTTGCCTGCAGAAAAACTTAATCGTACAAGAGTAGTGTATAAAGACTCAAAAGGACATAGTTTAGTTAGTAGTGATTTATCTTTTAAATCAAAATCTAATTCAAGCTTCAATGCTCTTATTCCTGTAAGTACTTCTGTAAATATGCAAGTATCACAAGCAATTTTAAAAGATTGTACTCCAATTATTGTTTTGAGTGAAGCAGATGTTTTGTATTTAAATATGTTTAAATCTTATTTGACAGAAATAAATGCAGTTAATCAAGAAATGATTAAAAATCCGCCAGTATTTATTAATGTTGCAAAAGATTCATTAGAAGGTACTGCTCAAATAATTAGTAACAATGGCAAATTGCCGTATGTGTTGATTGATGAAACGGAAAATATGCAAGATGTTATAAAATCACTTAAAAATGATTTATATCAACAACAAAATGATAAAGTTGTTACTCCAAAACTTGCAGGTAATTATCAAACTTTGGAAGACTTAATTCCATACGAATACTTTGCTGAAAGTTGTGGTAATTATTTAGTAGATATTTTTGGTCAGGAATTTGCCGTTCGTACAACTTTGCCATTTATTCAACAATTAGAGGCAAGTAAGCGTCAAAAAGAGTTGCCAGAGGATTATCGTTTGGTAATGGCTCAAAAAATTTGTACTTATGTAGAGGAAAATAAAAAGAAACTCAAAACTTTAAAGACTGCTTCTAAACTTTGGGAAACTTTGTTTAATAAAATAATGAAAATATAGTAAAAATAGTAATTTTTGCTTTAAAATAGGGGTATTATGCAAGTATTATGCTTATGCATAGTACCTTTTGTTTTGGGTGAAAAATAAGTTTTAAAGGTGGATACTATTAATTAAAAATAAAATTTGCAATTTGTAAAAAAATGTGATATAGTTATATAGAGGTGAAAAAGTATGAAAAATGTTGAAAATTCAATAAATTTAAAAAATTCCGCCTATCATGAAACCAAGCGACATTCTGATACAATGTTTGCATTTAATGTCTATCCCTGTACCATTCCCGTGGATTTTCCCTTTGTTCCTCTGCACTGGCAGGACAGTGTAGAAATCAT
>JAGART010000024.1 GCA_017622115.1 Clostridia bacterium | reverse complement strand
TTGTTGCTTGTGCGACCTGCTATGTTGTGGGCTTTGTATCTTGTAGTAGTTGCAGAATAATCATAATATCCTACAGCTTCTAAAAGCGCCTCTGCCGCTGTTTTATTTAAAGTACCATCTGTGTTAAAAATATTAGTTTCAAGCCCTGTGGTTACGCTTTCAGTCGTGGCTCCCGATTGTGGTTTGCTTTTTATGACACCAAAAACAATACCACAGGTTATGGCACTTACACTAAATATTATAGTTAAAATTATACTTATAATCTTACTTTTTGCTAGCATTTTGCACCTCCAAATGAAGTGTAATTACTAGCCATTTTAAAAGGTTTTAATTCTTGATTTTCAAGAATTAAATGGCTACAAAGCGCCCCCCCCCCCCAGCGGGTCGGCAAATTCAGTGGATAACTTTACAATATTATTTTTCATTTTTTACCCCCTATTTTTTATACTTTAAGCAGCGAGATTGCCACGGAGCTTTGCTCCTCATAATGACAATTATCTTTTAATTATTATTTTTTAGGTACTCTATCATTGCGAAGAATTACAACGTAATTCTGTGGCAATCTCGCTACTTATTAGATATTTTATAGTATATATATTTTTTTATAATTAATCAAATAAAATTGTCTATTTTTACAAAAAACTTTTTAATTACGAATAATTCTCGTATAAACACAATAAAAAGAGGTCATATCTTACGATACGACCACTTTTAACTAACATAATCTAAAATCTAAATCTTCCTTAAATGACTTTGAATTAAAAATTATTTCAATTCGATGTCAGCGCCAACTTCTTTAAGCTTCTTTTCAATTTCTTTAGCTTCGTCTGGGTTAGCGTTTTCTTTAACAGCTTTAGGAGCTGATTCAACTAATTCTTTAGCTTCTGTTAAGCCAAGACCTGTAATTTCTTTAACAGCTTTGATAACTGCTACTTTGCTTGCGTCAGCGTTAAGACCTTTAAGCATAACTGTGTAGCTTGATTTTTCTTCTGCGGCTGCTGCTGCAGGAGCTGCTGCGCCAGCAACTGGAGCTGCTGCAACTGCTACAGGAGCTGCTGCACTTACGCCAAATTCTTCTTCAAGCAATTTAACCAATTCGCTAACTTCTACAACGGTTAAAGCTTTGATTTCTTCTAAAATGTCGTTAATTTTTGCCATAATAAAATTTCTCCTTTAATAAAAAACTATTTTGTTGCAATCCCATTTAAGCAACGTGCCAATCCTTGCACTGGACCGTTTAAAACACGGCAAAGTCCAGTCGCTGGAGCTTGGAGCATACCAAGCAATTGAGCGATAAGAACTTCTTTGCTAGGAAGATTAGCAAGGGCTTTGAGGGCAGCCTCGTCAACAAATTTATTGTCTATTAAACCGAATTTCATAGAAATGCCAGCTTTTTGAGACATTTTGTCGATAACGTTTGCTGCTTCAGTTTCGCCATTGAAACTAAATGCGATTGCGAGTGTGCCTTGGAGTTGGTCATCAAGGCAAGAAATGTTGAGGTCTGCTAATGCAAGTTTAACTAAACGGTTTTTGTAAACGTGGTATTCACAACCTGCTTCACGTATTTTGTTACGTAATTCAGTATCGTTAGCAACGTTAATACCTTTGTAGTCAACGAACACAACAGATTTAGCTCTTGAAATCTTGTCTTTAATATCTTGAACAAGTTGTTTCTTGTTTTCAAAATTTTGTGACATAACTCACCCTCCCTTGTCTATATTCTAACAAAATAAAATCTCCGTGCCAAATGAAGCACGGAGATATAGAAAAACACATCACACAAACTTCACCTCGGCAAGCCTATAAAAGTTTAAACAAATCAGTTAGCAGATTTGCACTTGCGGTCTTTGGCAAAAGAAATCTTATTTAATTAGTGACTTTATTATAGCACAAGTTATTAACTTTTGCAATAGTTTTATACAAAAAATTTTTACAATTAACTTAATTCTTCAAAAACAACACTTCCATCAAGCCAAGACATAATGTAATTTGCTAATTTTTTATGAGTTACTGATTCAAAACTTTCAATTAAATCTGCTGGTTTAACTATTTCAAAAGCATTATTATTATAAAAATTTTTTAATACTTTTTGCATTTTATTTTCGCCGATAATATCTGCGATACTATCAAACATTAATACACCTTTAACATACGTTAAATATACGTATTCAGTTTCTGTATTAAATTTATGAATATTTCTATTCATACTTGTATCAAACTCGTCATAAATTTCTCGATAGACATCACAAAAAAGCAAATAACTACTCAACGCAGAACCTAAAACATCTTCACTTGATTTACCATAACTAGGATTTAAATCGTAAAATAGTGCGGTTGAATATTCTGCCAAACCTTCATCTATCCACGCATATTCACATTCATTATTACCCACCACGCCATACCACCATTGATGAGCAATTTCGTGAATAATTACATTTTGGAATTCACTTAAAACATCTACATCATCACTAATATAGACAAGCATAGGATATTCCATACCGCCTTGTAAAAAGTCGGCTTTTACCACTCTCAAATAATTATAAGGATAAACTCCTATCATAGTGTTAAAAGTATTTAAAGCATCTACCGCTGTTTGTAAATTTTTTGCAGAATTTTCATCATCATAATAAAAGTATTCTATCGTAGTCGAGCCGACAACGGACTTTACAACTTCAAAATCATCACTAAACACCATAGCAAAATCACGCACAGCCTTTGCTGAATATGTTGCACTTGTTGTAGAGCCCTGTGTTGTTTCATCTATCAATTCACCAGTTGAAGCAAGCACTAAATTGCTAGGATAACTTATATTCACTACATAATTTGCAACTTCACTATAAAAAGGGTCGCCATTTGGAGAATAACCATCAGTTACAAAGTTTCCATCTTCAAATACGCAAGCAATAGGATACCAGTTACCTAAATTTAAAGTATTATCACCATAACCAAATCTATGATTACAATTAGGAATTTCGAGTTCAAAACAAATTTCTAACTCTACCCAACCGCCACTTTTTAAACTTTGTTCAAAAGGTATAGCTAAAATATTTTTATCATCACCATCTATAATAAAGTTTACATTTTGAGCATTTATTTTAGTAGATAAAACATTAATACTACCCTCACTAAATCCATTTGGATATGCTCGTGATTTTTGAGTTTCGCTAACTGCTTTAAATTTAGTAACATCTTCTCTAAAAGCATTTGGATATAAATGCAACTTTAATTCAGTTAAATCAGCATTTGATGTATTATTATATTTAATTTTTTCTACTGCTTGTAAAGTTTTTTCATCATAATTTAAAACAGCAGAAATTTCATAATTTGAGGCCTCACGACTTGCAGCCTCCAATGAAGTCACATTTCCGCCACACCCACTAAATAAAAACATTACACAAAACAAACTACACAAAGCAACGAGTTTTTTATTCATACACACTCCCCTATTATTTGGGGCTATTATATGATTAGTGCTAAAAAAATTATAACTACTTTACATAAATTGAAAATATAAACAGACAACCTAACTGAAAGTTGTCTTTAAATAGATAATTAAATAGCAAGTCGTGGAGCACAAGGCTCGCCGTGCAGTACAATTTAGTAAACGTTAATTTAATAGGGAACGTGCAAATTGCAAGGGATTTATTCTCTTGCAACTTACTTTTTAAACCCGAGAATGAAAGAAGCAAGGTGAGGAACACAAGGCTCGCCGTGCAGTACAATTTAGTAAACGTTAATTTAATTATCTATTTAAAGACAACTTTCAGTTAGGTTGTCTGTTTATATTTTCAATTTATGTAAAGTAGTTATAATTTTTTTAGCACTAATCATATAATAGCCCCAAATAA
>JAGART010000002.1 GCA_017622115.1 Clostridia bacterium | reverse complement strand
TTTATTCAATCAGAAGTGCCAGAATTAACAGAATTTACTTTTTACTATATGAACCTTGTTACTTTGGCTCGTTTGCAAAGAAACCCAACAGTTAAGGCAGAAATTCAACAAAAGAATTTTGAAAATTCACTTCCTATGGGATTTTTGTGTTATCCTATTAGCCAAACTGCTGATATTACAGCATTTAATGCAACTATTGTGCCTGTGGGCGAAGACCAAGAGCCAATGTTAGAACAAGCAAGGGAAATTGTACGTACTTTTAATTATTTGTACAAAACAGATATTTTAGTTGAGCCAAAGGGGGTTATCCCTAGCCAAGAAGTTTGCAGACGTTTGCCAGGTCTTGATGGCAAGGCGAAAATGAGCAAGTCTTTGGGAAATACTATTTATTTGAGTGATGAGCCAGAAGTTATTAAAGAAAAAGTTAAATCTATGTACACAGACCCAACTCATTTAAAGATTAGCGACCCTGGAAAAATTGAGGGTAATATGGTGTTTACTTATTTAGATGTTTTTGCAAATGTTGAGCATTTTAAAAAGTATTTGCCAGAATACACAAATTTAAATGAATTAAAAGAACATTACAAACGTGGTGGTTTGGGTGATGTTAAGATTAAAAACTTCTTATTTGAGGTTTTAAATGAAGTTTTAACACCTATAAGAGAACGCAGAAAAGAATTAGCAAAAAATAAAGAAAAAATAATGCAAATATTATTTGAGGGAAGCGATAAGGCAAGAGAAGTAGCTAGTGCGAATTTGCAAAAATTAAAAACTGCTATGGGGATAAATTATCGCAAATAAAAAAAAGTATATTAGTCTTTTCTAATATATTTTTTATTTTAATAATAATTAATCTTTACAAAATAAAGTTATTTTGTTATAATAAATTTATATTTTCAAAAAGGAATTGTATTATGGAATACGACTTTAAACAAATAGAACAAAAATGGAATAAAAAGTGGAAAGAAGAAAAGACTTTTAGAGCAATAGATTTTGACCCAAAACCAACTTATTATGTATTGACAGAATTTTTTGGGGTGAGCGGTAAAGGAATTCATATGGGACACGTTAAAGCGAATATCCCTACTGATGTTATTGCTCGTTACAAACGTTTAAAAGGGTACAATGTATTGTATCCTGTTGGTTGGGACGCTTTTGGTTTGCCTACTGAAAACTATGCGATTAAAACAGGCGAACAACCTATAAAAGTTACTAATGAAAATATTGCAAATTTTACAAGACAACTTGAATCTTTGGGTATGAGTTATGACTGGGATAGACAGTTTTCTACTTGTGAGCCAGAGTACTATAAATGGACACAATGGATTTTCTTAAAACTTTTTGAAAAAGGTTTAGCATACAAAAAACGCGGTGTAGTTAATTTTTGCCCAAATTGTAAGACAACTTTGAGTAACGAAGACAGCCAAAATGGTGAATGCGACCGTTGCCACGGACAAGTTGAGCAAAGAGAGCGTGAAGTTTGGTACTTAAAGATGACAGACTATGCGGAAAAAATGCTTATAGACCACGAACATTGTGATTTTCCTGATTATGTTAAGGCTATGCAACGCAACTGGATAGGTAAATCAGAAGGTGCAGAAGTTGATTTTAAAGTTGCAGACACAGACAAAACTATTAGGGTATTTACAACTCGCCCAGATACTTTATTTGGTGTTACTTTTATGGCTATTGCACCAGAACATAATTTAATCGAAGAATTAAAAGACAAAATTCAAAACTATGATGAAGTTATTGAATACAAACAAAGTGTTAAAAATAAGACTGATTTAGACCGCAAAATGGCAAAAGACAAAACTGGTGTTAAAATTCAAGGAATTAATGCGGTAAATCCTATTAATGGTAAGTTAGTGCCTATATTTGTTGCTGATTATGTTATGCTCGGTTATGGAACGGGTGCATTGATGGCTGTTCCTGCTCACGATACAAGAGATTATGAATTCGCTAAAAAGTTTGGTGTTGAAATAATTGAAGTTATTAAAGGTGGAGATATTTCAAAAGAAGCCTATACAGAAGATGGCGAATTAATCAATAGCGACTTTTTAAATGGCAAAAATATGGCAGAAGCAAAATCTGCAATGATAGATTATCTTGAACAAAATAATTTGGGACAACGCCAAATTAACTACAAAATGCAAGACTGGCCGTTTAACCGCCAACGTTACTGGGGTGAGCCATTCCCAATAGTTATTTGTCCTGAATGTGGTTATGTGCCTTTAAGTGAGGCTGACTTGCCATTAACTTTGCCATATATTGAAGACTACAAGCCTGATGATGCTGGAAATAGTCCTTTGGCAAAGGCTAGTGAGTGGGTAAACTGCAAATGTCCTAAATGTGGTAAAGATGCAAAAAGAGAAACAGATACTATGCCAAACTGGGCTGG
>JAGART010000211.1 GCA_017622115.1 Clostridia bacterium | reverse complement strand
GATAGGTATTGCGTGGACTTACGCAAATAGTGATATCCATTTAGGTCATATTGCTGCTTATATGGCTGGTGATGTGCTTGCAAGATTTCATAGAGCAAAAGGTAATAATGTTTTAATGGTTAGTGGTACAGATTGTCACGGTACTCCTACAACAGAAAGAGCAATTAGAGAAAACAAAACTCCACGAGAAATCGTTCAACGTTATCACGAGCAATATGTACAAGTTTTTGAAAAAATGGGTATGAGTTACGATTGTTACACAATGACCGCAACTGATTATCATTGTCAAAAAGTTCAAGATATGATTTTAAAGTTACGTGAGAATGGTTATATTTACGAAAAAACTGAACCTGCAAGTTTTTGTCCAAAATGCAATAAATTTGTATATGACCGTGAAGTCGAAGTTGTTTGTCCTAAATGCGGTGCTGTAAGTAAAGGCGACCAATGTGGTAGTTGTGATTATGTTTTTCAAGCACAAGACTTATTAAAGGCAAAATGTCGTATTTGTGGTAGTGAAACTCAAATAAAAGATAATACTAATTTGTATTTTGCTTTGTCAAAGTTTGAAGAACCATTAAAACAACATCTCGAAAATTGTAAACAATACTGGCGTAAAAACACTACAAACGAAACTACAAAATTTTTAGAGGAAGGCTTGCTTGACCGTGCTGTTACTCGTGATTTAAATTGGGGTGTACCTGTGCCTTTGCCAAATTATGATGACAAGCGTATTTATGTATGGATTGAAGCCGTTTGGGGCTATGTAACTGCTACAATGTTATATTGCGAACAAAATGGTTTGGACTGGACTGACTTTTGGTTTAAAAAGGAAAATCAAGAAAATCTAATTTATATGTGCCACGGTAAAGATAATATAGTTTTCCATTCTATTATTTTCCCTGCGTTATTGATGGCTACAAATCAACCTTATTTAATGCCAGAACGTTGTGTAAGCTCGGAATTTTTAAATATCAATGGTGAAAAAATTAGTAAAAGCAAGGGTAATGGTTGGCCAATGCTTGATATGTTAGAAAAGTGTAATCCTGATAGTTTGCGTTATTTCTGTATAGCAAATGGTCCAGAAAAGAGAGATTCAAACTTTACTTTCCCAGACTATCACGCATTACACAATGGCGAAATTGTCAACAAATTTGGTAACTTTATTAATCGTACTTTAAATTATAAAGGTCTTGATGGATACTTGCCAAATGGACAAATGGATTTAGAAATTCAATCTAAAATAACAGCAACTTATCAAAAAACAGAAGATTGCATTATGAAAAATAACTTTAAAGAAGCCCTTGAAACAGTAATGGCTCTTGTAGATGATGCAAATAAATATTATGATGAAAAGCAACCTTGGATTTTATTTAAAGAAAATAAAGAGAAATTTAATGATGTAATTTATACTTGCGTTCAAATTATTGCGAATTTATCAAATTTGATTGAACCATTTATGCCGTTTAGTGCTAAAAAAATAAGGGATTACCTCCAAATTTCATCACTTAACTGGGATTTTGTGCAAATTGATTGCGATAAGAATTTCGGTAAATTTGAAGCATTATTTACACGTTTGACAGATAAAGATGTGTTATAAAAAAAGACCTAAAATATAGGTCTTTTTTAATTTTCTTGTTTATTTTCATTATTTGATTTATCGTTTGGATTTTCTAAATTTTCTTCAATTTGTTGAGTTTGTGTTGGTTGATTGTACTTTGGGTGAAATACATAGAATCTTTGATAAATAAATTCTGTAACAAAATTAATAAGCATTGTAAAAATTAATATAACGAATTCATTCCAGCCAGCCATAGCAAGTCCTTGTCCCCATAATGCAGATAGAGGAGTAAAAACTAAATAGAAAATAAATACTTTGGTCATTGCAAGCGGAATATTGTTTGAAGCCTTAAAAGTGAAATTTCTATTTAAAGTAAAGTTAAATAAAATAGATAAAATTAAAGAGGGAATATAACATAAGTAATAGTATTTTTCTTCTGGCAAAAATAAATTAAAGATTGCAAAAGAACCAAATTGTATACCAGCAGCACCAATTGAACAAAGTATAAATTTTAATGCTTGAATTACTTCTTTTTTGTTAATTTTTTTATTAGAATTGTCATTTTTTAAATTTTCTGTCATTTTATTTGTTTCCATAAATAATTAAAGGTACACGCATTTCTTCAAGAGTTAGTCCACCGTGAATTCCTATCGGGTTTAGTTTCGGTTTGCCATAAATAGTGGAATAGGTGATATTGCAGTCATCAGTAGCACACAAAAGGTAATCCCCTAAAACGTTATCTAATTCTGGGTGCATTTCACCATAACCCAAAAGATTTTTTTTAAGCACTTCGCTTTTACTAAAAATTGCAAATTTATCACCAAAATATTTTTTGGCTAGTTTAACAAATTCCTTCTCTCGTCCTCGTTTTACATAAAAACCAGCACAACGGGTACAGCCAACGGGCATTTGATGAATTGTATTTAAAAAATCTGGGTAGTTTGTAATATCTCTGCTTTCGTGTAAAATTGTTTGTCCGTGGTCGGCTGTAATTAAAAATAATGTATCTTTGCAACGAGTACACATATTTTCTACTATATAATTTATATCGTTTAGTAGTTTTGCGGATTCGTTAGAATCATTTCCAAACTTATGCATAGTGTCATCAGGTTCGTTATAATAAGCGTAAATTAATCTTTTGTCTGGTAATGATGTTAAAGTTTCAATATAATCAGCCATTTCTGTTAAATCATTGTAAGTTACTTGAAAAACTCCAAAGTTATCACGTGCTTCGGCTGGTACAAGAGTATATGCGTGTAAGTTTTTGTCTACCTCGCACGCTTTGTCCAAAATGTTTGAGTAAGGCATAACTTTGTGTGCTACATCATCAATAGCAACTTTTTTACGAGAAAAAGCGTCATTATTTGTATAGAGATTAATAGTTTGTCCTAAATCTTTAAAATACAAAAAGTGTCCCCACCAAGCGTGTTGAAGTGGGGTGAGCCCCGTTTTAAAACTTACAGTTGCTGGTACGGTGCTACTAGGGTAAACAGCACTCAATTCTTGTGCAAAATTTTGACGTAAAAAACTATCTTTTGGAAATCTATTCATCAAAATATGTTGACCTAGTCCGTCCAAAATCAAAACGACTACATTTTTGTAGCCCTTTTGTAATTCTTTATCAACTATCGGCAAAGTATTGTGTTCTGCCTTTAATCCAAAATGTTTTGCAACAGAATTCATCAAATTAACGCAACAATTATTGTAATCTGGAAATTCAATGCGCATTATTACTCCTTTGGTTGCTTTTCAATAGCAATATCAAGCATTTTAGGGTCAAAACCAGCCTCAACATAAGCTTCTTTTAAAGTGTTTAAGTATTCTTCGCTAGGTTTTCCGTGGCGAAGTTTTTGTTTTGTGATGTAAATTTCACCACGAAATTTCATTTTTCCAACGTGTGCTGTAACAGCCTTTCTTTCATAAAGGTATGGGAATGGCTCAAAATTAGTCAAAGTATAACGCATTTCTTTTGGAAAGTCCCATATAGCAACAGGCAACTTTTCACCACGTTTTTTTACTGCGGTTGCAATAGCGTGTCCATCATAACCTACAAATTCCAAAGCATAGTTTTTAATAAAACCATAACTAACAATCTTTGCTTCTGGAAAACTTTTTGAAAGTTCTTCCACTTTTATATTAGTTCCATAAGCAATAAAATATTTCTCCATTTTTTAACTCCTTAAAATGTTATTGTGCACATAGCAATCAAAATAATTGCAATATAGTATGCCAAATAGTTTACTTTTTGTACCCAAGGTGCTTTTACACCGCCAAAGTAAATTTTACTCAAAATCAAGTCAGAAATAATAAACATCAAGAAACCACTAAATAATAATATTTGCATTAAACTAGCTCCGCCAGTGATTAACCAAATCAAACTACCACCAACATTGCTTGCGAGCAAAAATGCATATAATAGGCTAGGTAATAAACTTTCTTTAAAATCAAGTTTAAGTAATTTTCTTGATAAAAGCATAATTATTGCAAATACTACACCAAATAGTAATCCCCAAAGTGAGATAAAACTACTCAAAATTGCAAGCATTACAATAAATACAATTTGAGCAAAACTAAATGCTAGTTCGCCAGAAAGGATTATTTTACTCTCTTGATTTTCAAAATTAAATTCTCGTAACGATAATGCGACATCTCCCAGCATACAAAATGCTAGACCGATTATAAGCAAAATGGCTGTCGTATCAAAAGTATAATAGTTTAGGCTAACAGCACAAAGACTAATTACACTAATTGTTGCAATACCTTTCAAAAAGAAGTCCAAAAGTGGGGTGTTAGGTTTCCAAGCAATCACAAATACAAGCATAGCAACAATAGCAACTGCCAACGTAATGTAAAATGCTAACATAACTTTTTCTCCTTATTTTTTATTATATTATATAATTATTTTGTCCAAAAGTAAAACAAAATCACTCCTTTTAAGAGTGATTTTTAAATTATAATACAATTCTTGCATCAACAACAAATATTCTACCATTGCTGTCAATCATTAATGGGTTTGCATCTATCTCCATAATTTCAGGGAAATCAGTAACCAAAGCACTTAATTTTAATAATATTTCTTTGAGTACATTTAAGTCTGCTCCAAGATTTCCTCGTAACGAACCAAGAATATTTTTTGCTTTTGTGCCATTGATTAAACTTTCTGCATCATTTATAGTGAGTGGGCAAGGGCGGAATGCAACTTCGTGCAAGGCTTCTACAAAAATACCTCCAAGCCCAAACATCATTTGATGAACATCATTTTTCTTAATAATTCCTGCAACAAGTTCTCGATTTGCTCCTGTAATTTGTTGCATTATTACAATTCCATCTAACGAATCAGTAATACCAGAAACATTCAATCTTTCCATAAGTCTATTCCAATGCATTTCAAGTTCTGGCTCTGATTTAATATTTGTAATTACTCCACCTACATCTGATTTGTGAGTTACAGTTTTACTTGATAATTTTAATACAACAGGGTAGCCAATTTCTTTTGCTATCATTTTGGCTTCTCTCAAACTTTGTGCATTTCCAAAACGAGGAACAGGCAAATTGTAATGTTCAAAAATTTGCAAACTTTGCAAAGTTGTGAGTTGCTTTATACCTTCTGCTTTTGCTTGTTGAAGTACTGCTTCGGTGCTTGCTCTGTTGACTTTTAGGTTAATTTCGCTTGTGTTGTTGCTCTCTAAATAGTGTTTCCTGTCTAATAATCTTGATAAACTACGCACAGCATCAATAGTGTAACTAAATGTAGGAATGTCGCAGTCTGGCAATGTTTTGATTAGTTCATTGTCAAAATCAGGGGTAGTCATCATAACAGCAACAACAGGCTTATTAACTGTCTGTTTGATTTGTTGTAATTCTTTCATTATTGTTAAGTCATTTTTACCTGTTATATATAGATAAATAACCAACAACATATCTACTTCTTTGGCTTTAAGCAATATTTCAGCAGCATCTCTGTATTGTTGTGCTGTTGCACTTGCAATTACATCAACAGGGTTAATCACACTTGCTTGTTCTGGCAAAACTGCACGTAATTTCTTTTTAGTCGCTTCTGTAAGTTTTGCTAATGGAATATTGTAGTCATCTGCTGTGTCGGCAGCCATAATGCCGGGGCCACCTGCATTTGTAATAATTGCCAAATTTTCGCCTTGTGGGATTGCGCATTTTACAAAAGTCTGTGCTGTATTAAATAAATCACGTAAGTATAATTCTCTAATTACACCACTACTAGCAAACAATCCTGATGCCGTTGTGTCATCACCTGCAAGACTTCCTGTGTGAGATACTGATGCTTGTGCTCCGTGTTGTGTTCTTGCTGATTTTATAATTAATATAGGTTTTTTAAGTGAAATTCTACTAGCAATTTCTCTAAATTCACGTTCATTTGGCAAAGATTCAAGATACAACAAAATTTGTTTTACGTGCTCATCTTTTTCCCACATTTCAAGTACATCTATGCTATTTATATTGCATTGATTTCCTAATGAAATCATTTGAGCAATACCTATTTTTAATGTAGGTAAAATGTTGATAATTCCACTAGCAAGAGCACCTGATTGAGTTGCTACACCAATAGTTCCTTTTTTCGGTTGTAGGGGAGCAAAACAACAGTTTAAACTATACTTTTCATCTGTATTGATTACACCCAAGCAGTTTGGACCAATAATAGTCATATTATTTTCTTCTGCAAATTGTTTAATTGTGTTTTCAAGTGCCAAACCCTCTGGACCAACTTCTTTAAATCCACTAGAAATAATTACTGCATTTTTTGTGCCTACTTGATTGCATTCTGCCAAAACTTGTAATACTGCACTAGCGGGTACTGCGATAATAGCAAGGTCAATTTTAAAAGGAACTTGCATAATGCTAGGGTAGCAAGGTACACCACAAATTTCTTCGTTCTTTGGATTAATGGCTACAAGCCTACCTGTAAATCTTGCTTCTGTCGCTCTTAAAATTAATTCGTTTCCCACACTTCCAGTTTTAGTGCTTGCACCAATAATTGCAACGCTAGTTGGGTGCATCAAATCGTATAAATTCTTTTTCATATTTTCTCCTTGTTGTCTTTTGATTATAAATATAATTATAACTCAAAATGCCCCTTTTAGTCCAACAAATTGATTGCAAAATAACGATTTTTTTGTTACACTCTTTTTGAGGTGAAAATTATATGGAAATAAAGACAATTTATGGACAAAGTTTTGAAAGCAATATGCACATAATAATAAGTGGTAATGAATTTTTATTAATTGATGCAAGTTGTAGTATTGATAAAGTTGAAGAAGTAATAGGGGAATTTGAATTTGCTTCAAAAAATCAACTTAATTTGAAAAATTCAAAAGAAATCGCTTTAAATAAAGAGAATTCTTCGCAAAATATAATGCATAGTACTCTGCATAGTATGGTTTGTTTGGGGGTGGTGATTACTCACGGACATTTTGACCATATTTATAAACTTGATGAATACGTGCAAAATAATGCATTAATATATTTAACAAAAGAATGTATGCAAAACCTAAAAAATCCTTATACAAATGGGTCAATAATTTGCCTTAAAAAACCACTTTACGAAGAATTTTCGAATTTCAATTTTGTAATTTTAGAGAAAAATAGCCAAATTAAAGTAGGTGATGAGATTTTAAAAGTAAAGCAAACTGCTGGGCATACAAATTGCAGTATAAGTCTTTATGATGAAAATAATTTGTTTAGCGGTGATTTACTTTTTGCGGGAGGTTATATAGGTAGGTATGATTTGCCAACAAGCAATAAACAAGAACTCAAACAAAGTATCGAATGGGTTAATACTCTAAATAACAAAAAAGTACATTCTGGACACGGAGAAAATTTCTATTTAAACGATTACGAGTTTAAAATTTAAAAAATTCTACATACTTGACAAGCAATAATTGAAGCAACGATATTAGCAATCAAAGCGACAGGAATGGCGTATAAAAGTCGCTTTGCTTTTGTTTGGCTAAAATATATTGTCGCAACATAAAAGATAGTATCACTACTGCCCATTATAACACTTGCACATCGTGCTATGTAACTATCTGCTCCATAGTCTGTGTAGATTTGTTCTAATAATACTAAACTTCCACTTCCACTAAAAGGGCGTATTATCATTAGTTCGGTTAGTTCTGTTGGAATTCCCAAAACTCCCATAAGAGGAGCAAGAAGGTCTGCTGTAATATCAGTTAAACCGCTTGCGTTGAATAATTGAATTGCAATAAAGATTGTAACTAAAAAAGGGAATATATCAAGGCATAGTTGGATTGCGCCTTTTGCTCCGTTTGCAAAAGTGCCATAAGCATTAACTTTTTTCTTTGCACAATATAAAAGCAAAAGTATAATTAAAATAGGAGTTATAAATACACTAACACTCATCTTTTTGCTCTTTTAAATATTTTATTACAGAATTTTACTAAAAAAATTGCAAGTAATGTTGAGATTAATGTGGCAATTATTGTAGGCACTATGATATCACTACTTGTTGTAGAACCATATTGTTGTCGTAGTCCTATGATTGTTGTTGGGATTAGTTGTATTCCTGTTGCGTTTATTACAACCAACATAATCATTGCCATAGATGCGGTTGTGGAATTGTTGAGTTTATCAAGTTCATTCATTGCTTTTAATCCTGTGGGTGTACAAGCATTACCCATTCCCAAAAGATTTGCAGATAGATTTAATGCAATGTATTTTTTTGTATCCGGTGTAGTTTTGCCAAATAACCAGTCGATAACAGGGTCGAGCAGAGAGGCAATTTTTTGAGATAGTCCGCACGCATCAACAAGTGCAATAATTCCAAGCCAAACGCAGTATATACCTAATAATTTAAATACTAAATTAACTGCATCACTTCCTGCATTCATCATTGCGTTTATGCTGTCTTCTGGATTGATAAATAGCAAAGTTACAAGACTGGAAAGTACCATAAAAAACCAAATTTTTCTCATAATAAATTAATATGAAAATTTAATATTGCTTATGAAAAAACTTTACTATTTTGATAAAAATTGATATAATTACTATTCAAGGAGAACGATTATGCTTATAGATACCCATTCGCATATAAATTCAGAAAAGTTAAAAGATGAGTTGCCTAGTATTTTAGATAACTTAAATACTGGTGTTGTTGGGCGTGTAATTTGTCCTAGTTATTCTTTGGATAGTAGTCAATCTTCACTTAAACTTGCTTTATCAAATGATAAAGTTTTTTGTGCCTTGGGAATACACCCAGAAAATGCTAGTGAATGGAACGATGAAGTAAAAGACTTTATCGAAGAAAATTGCATAAACCTTAAAAATGTTGCAATAGGTGAAATAGGATTAGATTATCACTATAATACTGATAATAAAGAAATGCAGTTTAAATGCCTAAACGAACAAATTGAAATAGCATCAAAGTATGATTTGCCTGTAATATTTCACGTACGAGATGCTTTTGAGGATTTTTTTGAATGGTTAAAAACAAATAGACAAAAGTTTAAAAAAGGTGTAGTGCATTGCTTTGAGGGGAATGCGGAAATAGCACAAAAAATTTTAGATTATGATTTAAATATTTCGTTTACTGGTTTAATAACTTTTAAACCTAGACAAGATATAAGGGAAGCGGTGGCTGTTGTGCCAATACAAAAAATTATGGTAGAAACAGATGCGCCATATCTTGCACCAGAACCATTTAGAGGCAAGGTAAACCGCCCAGAATATACGGAATTCGTGGCTCGAAAAATATCTGAAATTAAAAATATAGAATTTGAAGATGTTGAAAAGATAACAACTCAAAATGCATACAACTTTTTTAATAAAATGAGGGAATTTGATGATAGAAAATAATACACCAAAAGATTTTAAGTTTAAAAAGAAATTTGGACAAAACTTTTTAAAAGATACAAATTTATTAAAAGCAATAGTTGCAGATGCAAAAGTTCAGCAAGATGATTGTGTACTAGAAATAGGTGCTGGTGCTGGTGCTTTGACAGAGCAAATCTGCGTGGCTTGTCCAAAAGGAAAAGTTGTAAGTGTAGAAATTGATAATACGCTAAAAGACTTTTTACAAGAGAAATTTAAAAATCAAGATAATTTGCAATTTGTTTTTGGCGATATATTAAAAATACCAACAAGCGAGATTGAAAAACTATTTAATGGCAAACCTTTTAGAGTGGTGGCAAATTTGCCTTATTATATTTCTAGTCCTATTATTTTTTACTTAATAGAAAGTGGGCTTAATATAAAAAGTATTACTGTAATGCTTCAAAAAGAGTTGGTTGATAGAATTACTGCTAAACCAAATAACAAAGACTATGGGGCAATTTCTGTTATTTTAGGGTTGTATGGAAAAGTTAAAAAAACACGTGATGTGCCAAGACAATTATTTACTCCTATGCCAAATGTAGATAGTGGAATTTTATCTATCGAAATAGAGCCAACACAACTGCCTATTAGTAAAATCTCAAAAGTTGTTAAAGGGTGTTTTGCTATGAGGCGTAAAACTTTGGCAAATAATTTAATTCATTCCTTTAATATTTCAAGAGAGCGGGCAGAAAGTGTATTAGAAGAATTAAATTTAGACAAAAATATTAGGGCTGAAAATTTAAATCAAGAGCAATATATTTTGCTTACTAAAAAATTAGGAGAATTTTTATGAGAAGTGATTTAATTAATAAGTTTGGTAAAATTGTAAAATTAAACTGCGATAACAAGACTTTAAGAGAGTTGATTTTAAAGAATGAAAAAAGTTACCTTACATCTACGGGGGCGGTTGCTACTTTTACAGGCGAACGTACTGCTCGTTCCCCAAAAGATAGATTTATTGTTGTAGATAATGATACTAAAAATAAAGTATCTTGGGGCGAATATAATCAACCTATAAAAGCAAAAATTTTTGATGAAATTCAAGAAGAAATAATAGAATATTTGTCAAGACGTTATGTTTATGTAGTTGATTGTGTAGCGGGTCAAGATGAACAAGACAAGATAAATATTACAGTATTTAGCGAATTAGCAAGTCAAGCATTATTTTGCAAAATTATGTTTAAAGATGTAGTAGAACATAAAATCAAAGATTTTAGTAGTGAATATATTGTACTTTCTGCACCCGAACTTAAATTAAATCCTAAAAAATATTGTATCAATAGTAGTGCTTTTATCGGTATAGACTTTTCTCGTAAAATAATTTTAATTGCTGGTACTGGGTACGTTTGTGAAATCAAAAAAGCAATCTTTTCAGTATTTAATTATATAAAACCTCAAAACAATGTACTGACAATGCATAGTTCTGCAAATAGCGACCCTGATGGAAAAAATAGTGCTATATTTTTTGGGTTAAGCGGTACTGGAAAGACAACTTTATCTAATGCAAAAGGTCGTTGTGTTGTTGCTGATGATGAAAATGGCTGGAATGAAAATGGCTTATTTAATATAGAAAATGGTTGTTATGCAAAAATATTTGAGTTAAATCCAGAAGTCGAACCAGATATTTATCAGGCAATTAAAACAGATGCAATGCTAGAAAATGTTGTACAAGATGCACAAGGTAAGCCAAACTATTTTAATAGTTTGATTACAGAGAATATTCGCACCGCTTATCCTCTTAAAAATCTTAAAAATGTAGTAATTTCAGGTAGGGCAGAAGCACCTAAAAATATTTTCTTCTTAACTGCTGATAGTACTGGCGTGTTTCCACCCATCGCAAGACTTAATAGCAAACAAATTATATACTACTTTCTAAATGGCTTCACAAGTAAAATGAAAGGTGTGGAAGTTAATAGTAGTGCAGAACCTCAATGGACTTTTAGTCCTTGTTTTGGTGCTCCGTTTATGCCATTAGATATCTATACTTATGCAAATTTATTAGAGAAAAAAGTTGATGAGGCAGAATGTAAAGTTTGGCTTGTAAATACTGGTTGGACTGGTGGAAAGTATGGAGTAGGTAAACGTATCAAGTTGAGTGATACTCGCAGACTTGTAGATGAAGCAATTCAAACGGGCTTTAAAGGCATTAAGTTTGAAAAAGATGATTATTTTGATTTGGCTGTCCCAACACATTGTGAAGGAATAAGTAGCGACACAATCTTAAAACCAGTCAAAACTTGGTCTAGTATCAAAGAATTTGAAACAATGGTTAAAAAAGTAAAACAAGCCTTTCATAAAAATTCTAAAAAATATAAAATAAAAGAAATCTAATTCTCTTTAATTATACAAATTAAGACTATTTCGTAATGAAATAGCCTTTTTTTGTAAACTTTTTATGCTCTAATTAATATATAATGTTTATACAAAGTTAAGGAGTTACAATGATTACAAGAAATATCATTATAAATCAGTTGGCTGAATATCAAAACGGAACTAATAAAAATATTAGAGGTTTGCTTACTCTAAATGGTGAATGTAATATAAGTGGCAATCTCAAAGTGTTTAATGTTGATGAAGATTTGCTTCCTCTTTCTATGGCTATAAAAGTGGGTGAACGCAAATACGTTTATCAAGATATTGTTGAGCCTCAAAATTATTCATTTAGAATTGTAGGTGCTCCAAATGACGAAAACATAACAATACTTTTGGCAACTACTTTTAATAATTCCGTTGTTGGGCTTGCTATGGGGCATAATGCTGGCTCAAATCAAGATTATTCAGATTTATTTGCTGAAATTACACCAGCAGAATTAGATGAAATTATAGATAACGAATTAAATCAAGATGTTGAGAACTTTTCACAAGATGAACAAGATACTTTAAGCCCACCAGAACCACAAAACGAAATTGTTGAAGAAATAATGCCAGAAGAAATAGGCAATTTTTATGCACTCATTCAACCACAATTAGATGAACTTTTCGCAAAGTTTCCGCACTATAAAGAATTAGAAGATTTAGTCCAAAATACGGAATGGATAAAAGTAAACTATTCGCAAGAGGGTAATCATTATATATTAGGTAAACTCTTTGATGGAAGTGTAGTTACTCATCTTTGTTATGGAATTCCAGCGCAATCTCGCAATATTGCACCACCATCAAGCCTAATTGATTTTTGTCAGTGGTTGCCCCTGTCTTTGGAAGAACCAGATAGTTCTGGCTACTGGGTAATGTATCAAAATGCCGAAACAGGCGAAAATATAAAGTTATAAAATTTTTGATTGTTAAAAATAAGTAGATAAAGTCCTTTTGTAGGACTTTGTTATTGTTTAAAAGTGTTTTATACGAGAATATTTCGATTTTTAGACAAATTTCGCAAAAGTAGTGAATTTTGTTTGATTAATTTATAAATTTTAGATATACTAAAAATATAAAAATGCGAGAAAACTCGCACAAAAAATAGGGGGTAAAAAATGAAAAATAAAAATATAAACTTATCCACAGAATTTGCCCGCCCGCTGGGGGGGGGGGCGCTTAATCGCTTAATTTTTTATGTGTTTTTACACGTAAAAAATCCTCAAAAAATGACTAGATTTTGTACCTTAAAAGGAGGTACAAAATGCTAGCAAAAAGTAAGATTATTAGCATAATATTAGCAATCATTTTTGGAGTAAGTGCTGTTACTTGTGGCATTGTTTTTGGTGTTGTAAAAAGCAAACCACAAACGACAGCCACGACCGAGAGTGCAACACTCACAACAAATATTTTTAACACAGATGGTACTTTAAACAAAGTAGCAGCGGATGCTTTATTAAATGCTGTGGGATACTATAAATATTCTGCAACTACTACACGATACACAGCTCACAATATAGCAGGTCGCACAAGCAATAACAGTGGAAAAAGCATAATATTTAAAATGGGCTATGCGAATGGTACAAGTGGTACGGCACTAGTATGGCAAGTAACTTATCTTTATAATAATTATCTTACTATTTGGTTAAATAAAAATTATACGACTAGTGCGTGGGGTTCTAGTAGTGTAGGGGTATCATATGATAGTTATCCCAATTCAACAGTACAATCATATTTAGAAGATACACTATATGGAACAATAACACAAAATAATAGTACACTAAAAAGTATCTTTGCATCACCAAGGCAAGCAGGGTATCAAACAATAAAGAGTGGTACAGCACATGATACTTCATACCTACAATATGGTAGTAATTATACAAGTAGATATGATAATATGGCAGAAGGTGCGGCAGACTCGTACTTATGGTTACCTTCATTTTATGAGATATGCAATACAAGTACACGTTCAACATATACAAACAGCACAACATCATACACAGGGCAATGGGGTTTAAATAGCACTGATCGTGCTTTCGAAATGTCCTGTTACACAGGAAGCAGTATTACGACCCATTGCTGGCTGCGCTCCGGATATTCTCATGATTGGTACAGCACTATTCAAGTTCACTCTACGGGTGATAGTGATTCTTACTCTGTGAGCGATACCTATGGCGTCCGTCCTGCCGCTCATCTCTCTCTATCTAGTATAGCTAGTTTAATTCCAAGAACGATAACATTTAACTCAAATGGTGGTAGTAGTTGTACAAGCATAAAAGTTGATACAGGAAGTCCTTATGGTACACTCCCAACACCTACAAAGACAAATTACACTTTTGCTGGTTGGTACAAATCAAGTGCTTTAACTGGAAATGCTGTGTCTGCAAGCGATATAGTAACAGCAG
>JAGART010000210.1 GCA_017622115.1 Clostridia bacterium | reverse complement strand
CCCCCCCCCAGCACTTTGCTGAAAGTTGGGGATAACTTGCTATTTATTTTTAACATATTTCACCCCTATTTTTAAAGGCAAGATTATCACGTCGCTTCGCTCCTCATAATGACAATTAACTTTTAATTATTATTTTTTAGGTACTCTGTCATTGCGAAGAACATTTATGTTCTGTGGCAATCTCACTACTTTTATTGATACTTTTAGTATATCTAATTTTTTTTAAATAATCAAACAAATTTTAGTACTTTTGCTAATTTAATTGAAAAGTCGAAATATTCTCGTAAAAATAGTTTTAAAAGTAAAAAACAGGTATAAAACCTGTCTTTTATTTATTTGCAAATAAATTCCACTCTTTAACTATTGATTTAATTCTATCACTGTAATTCATTACTTCAATATCTTGAATTGTTTCGATATTAATTTCAGCAACAACTACTCCATTATCTGTAATTATTGCCTTACCTATAATTGAGCCTTTTGCGAGTGGAGCATTGAGATTAAACATTTCGTATTCGATATTTAAATTAGATTTTTCGCCTTTTTGGGTTAAAGCATAATAACTTTCACTTGCTCTAACTGGCGAAGTATTTTTTGCAAGTTTTACATTATATTCGATATCTAAATCTTGATTTTTATCTAGCAAACATTCGCTTGAATAATTTGCAAATCCCCAATCAAAAAGCGTTGCACAAGTACCAAAACGAGATTTACTATTGTCTGCACCCAGCACAACAGCGATTAAACGCATATTACCTTTTTTGGCTGTTGCACTCATACAAAAACCTGCTTCGTTAGTTGAGCCAGTTTTACCAGCATCACAACCAGTATAACTACGCAAAAGTTTATTTGTATTTGCCATTTCAGTTACTCTACCAGAAGGGTGTTGAAAATCTTCCATCCAAATTTTACTAATTTCAAAATATTTAGGGTGTTGAATAACTTCACGCATAACGAGTGCTACATCATTTGCACAAGAATAAGCATTAGCACAAGGTAGTCCTGTACAATTTCCATAATTTGTATCATTACCGCCTAAACTTTTTATTTTTTGGTTCATCAATACCACAAAATCCGCTTCGCTTCCTGCTAATTCTTCGGCAATCATTACACAAGCATCATTTGCAGAACTAATAATAATGGCGTGTAATAAATTTTCGACTTTATAACTTGAATTTGCATCAATAAAGACTTGCGAGCCACCCATTCCAGCCGCATTTTCACTAGCAATTAATTCTTGCTCTAATGAGAGTTTCCCACTATCAAGTGCCTCAAAAGCAAGCAAAAGTGTCATTAATTTTGTTACACTTGCAATAGGCAAATGTTCTAATTTATTATACTCACTTAAAATTTGTCCAGTACCATATTCCATTAAAACACGTGATTTACCTGCTTCAATCTTTTCTGGAACGACAGCATTTACACTTACACCTGCAAAACTCGACATTAAAACAGCAACTATAAGCGAAAAAGTTAAAATCATTTTTTTTAGTTTAAACATT
>JAGART010000209.1 GCA_017622115.1 Clostridia bacterium | reverse complement strand
TCCGTCCTTTTATGAAGTGTGCAATACAAGTACAAGTTCAACATATACAAACAGCACAACATCATACACAGGGCAATGGGGCTTAAATAGTACAGACCGCTCATTTGATAGTTCAACGTCCTATAGCGGAAGTACTACTTCTACGGGTTGCTGGTTACGCTCTGGTTATTCCAGTGATCCTATTTATATTAGGTCCTCTGGTGAAGCTAGTAATTTTAGTTCGATAGACCCTTTTGGTGTCCGTCCTGCCGCTCATCTCTCCCTATCTAGTATATATAGCTTAACTAAATATCTAATAATATTTAACTCAAATGGTGGAAGTAGTTGTGCGAGTATTAAAGTAGAATCAGTGTCAAATGCTACTTATGGCACAATTCCAACTCCAACACGTACTGGTTACACATTTGAAGGTTGGTACAAAAATAGTGATTTTTCAGGTAACAAAGTATCAGCAAGTGATATAGTTACAGAAGACCACACACTCTATGCAAAATGGGTTAAAGGAAATATATCAGTAACAGGTTCAAGCACTTTATTATCAAATGGTATTGTAAATGATGCTACAGGAGCATACACGTACTACTTAATCCCACAAACTGGGCATTATGTGAGTGAATTTTCGTTTGATAACAGCACTTTTTATGCGGTAGATAGTTATTTTGGTACTATTGCAAATTTTGAATTTGCGGCAAAAGTTGAATATATGGTTTCAACGTTTAACAATCAATTTACACTAGAATTAAAAGGAATGCCGATAGGTTATACTGGCACAATTAATATTTATCTTAAAACGACCGCTACACCTTATGAAAATTTAAAAGAGGGTGGTGGCTCATCGGTGAGTGGAATTTCGGTTACAAGTACAAAAGGTGGCACAGCATATATAGTTGGTGATGATTTTGAAAGTTTAGCAGATACTGACACGGTTACTATTGCTACAAAAGTAAGTTTGAGTGGTTATACATTTAGCCACTGGGAAGATATGAATGGCAACAATCTAGGTGTAGAAATGAGTATTCGTTTGCAAAAGGCTGTAATAATGGACAATGTGATTACAGCGGTGTATGTGGAGAATAATGAAAATATAAACAATTCATTAGATAATTAAATAGCAAAAAATAACAAAAAAAGTCCTAAAAAATAGGACTTTTTTCTATTTCCATTCCCATTCCAAAATTTCAGGCATATCTATTCCATACTCACGAATATATTCGTGGTGTTGAAGTAATTTTTGCTCTATTATTTTTTGGATTTGTTGTTTTTTGCCACGTGGTAGGGTTACATATTGCAAGATTTTTTGCAAAAGGTGATATCTATCAATTTTGTTGCGTACACGCATATCAAAAGGTGTTGTGATTGTGCCTTGTTCGTTATAACCAGAAACGTGCAACTCTTTATTTTGGCGTTTGTATGTGAGTTGATGAATTAATCGTGGGTATCCGTGGAAATTGAATATTATAGGTGTATTTTTGGTAAATATTTTGTTATATTCTTCATCACTTAAACCGTGTGGGTGGTGTTCGGGACTAACTAATTTCATTAAGTCCACAATGTTTACAAAACGTACGTTAAGTTCGGGCATAAATTCTTTTATTAAACTAACTGTTGCGAGTGCTTCTAGTGTTGGAGTATCGCCACAACAAGCAAGTACGATATCTGGATTTTCTGCATCATTTAAGCAAGCAAAATCCCAAATGCCCAAGCCTTGCTCAACGTGTGCTTTGGCTTTTTGAGTAGATAACCATTGAAAACTAGGGTGCTTGCTGGCAACAATTATGTTAATTTTATTTTGCGATTTTGTGCAAGCATCATAGGTGTACAAAAGGGTGTTTGCGTCTGGTGGCAAGTACATACGTACAAATTCCGCAGTTTTACTAGATAAATGGTCTAATAATCCAGGGTCTTGATGAGTGTATCCGTTGTGGTCTTGTTGCCAAACGTTACTTGTTAAAATCAAATTAAGGCTAGATATCGGAGCACGCCACGGCAAATCTTTGCAAATAGTTAGCCATTTTGCGTGTTGTGCAATCATACTATCTACAATTCTAGCGAAAGCCTCATAACTATTAAACATTCCGTGCCTACCAGTTAATAAATATCCCTCTAACATACCTTCGCAAGCGTGTTCAGAAAGAAAACTATCCATAATACGGCCGTTTGGTGCAAGATGTTCATCTGTCTTGTATATTTTAGAATTAAAAGTACGTTGTTCTGCTTCGAATACTTTATAAAGTCTATTGCTCATTGCTTCATCTGGGCTAAATATGCGGAAATTCTTATTTGCACTATTTAATTTGAATAAATCTCTAATGTATCCGCCTAATTCTAGCATATCTTGTGTACGTACACCTCCTGGACGGCGGACAAGTACAGTATAATCTTCTACACGTGGTGTTTTTAAAGGAATTAACACTTTGCCACCGTTTGCGTGAATGTTTGCACTTATGCGTTTATTGCCTTTCGGAAGGATTTCTGCAATTTCAGGCACAAGGCGATAATTTGGGGTGAATAACTCATAAGGACGATAACTTTTAAGCCATTGTTCTAGTATTGCAATATGCTCGTGTTTTTGCATAGTTACAGGCACTTGATGTGCTCTAAATGAATTTTCAATTTGCACATTATCTACGTGTTTTGGACAAGTCCAGCCTTTTGGAGTGCGGAGTATAATCATAGGGTATATAGGTTGAGCGGTTTCGCTCTTTTTAATTTTTTGTATGTCTTTTACCGCACTATCCATTGCTTTTGCCATAAGTTTGTGCATTTTCATATTGTCTGAACCTTCAACAAAATAAGGCTTGTATCCATATCCTGAAAAAAGTTGAGTAAGTTGCTCATCACTCATTCGAGCTAAAATAGTTGGGTTGCTAATTTTATAACCGTTAAGGTGCAAAATAGGTAATACTACACCATCAGTCTTTGGATTTAAAAATTTATTTAAATGCCAAGATGTTGCTAGTGGCCCTGTTTCAGCCTCGCCATCACCCACAATAACGGTTGCTATCAAGTTTGGATTGTCTAATACAGCACCAAAACCGTGTGCAAGAGAGTAGCCTAATTCGCCCCCTTCGTGTATAGAACCAGGCACTTCGGGCGAAACGTGGCTAGACACACCTCCGGGGAATGAAAATTGCTTGCAATGTCTTGTCATTCCTTGTTCATCTTGCGAAATTTCAGGATAAACCTCACTATATACACCCTCTAAATATGAGTTTGCTATAAAAAAGTTTCCGCCGTGTCCAGGACCAGAAATAAGCAACAAGTCTAAATCATATTTTGTGATTATTCTATTGCAGTGTGCATAAATAAAGTTTTGCCCAGGTACTGTACCCCAGTGACCAACAATCTTTTTCTTTATGTGCTTTGCTTCTAGTGGACGTCTTAAAAGGGGATTGTCTAATAAATATAATTGAGCACAACTCAAATAATTAGCCGCTCTAAAAAGTCCATCTAATTTTGCAAAATATTTGTCTGATGAAAATTTGTCTGTCATAATTACCTCGCTTTTTTATTTAGTATAACACAAAATATATTAAATTAATAAACAATTTTAGCAATTTTTTTATTTTATGTTAAATTTCTCGATATTGACATTTTAAGCATTTTATGATATAACTTACATATAAGTTAAAGGAGAAAATCCTTTAAAAGGAAGGTGTTTAAAAATGGCAAAAAAATTACAAAAAAAATTAAATAGAGAAGTGGAAAAAACTCGTGCAGAGTGTGAGGGATTAAGTGCTTATGAAATACAACAACGTATCGAGGCACAACGCCAACAAAATGAATATGAATATTTGCGTTTAAGACAAGAAATTGAACAAAACGAACAAGAGAAAAAACAAGCAAAAGAAGTAACTTTGGGTACGGCTATTACTTATCTTGCAAGCAGTACAGGGCAAGATGATAACCCAACAATTCGTGGTGCTATGTATGCTAGCGGTGCGTTTTGGGCTTATAGAGGTGCAAAAGATTTATTAAATAAAAGAAAATTTAAAAAATTGCAAGAAAAAGGCGTTATCAAAGAATGCGCATTAGAAGAAATACGAGATGAGAGATATAAATAGGGGAAATTATGGAAAACATAGGTAGAGTTAAATTTAGTTTGCCTCAATTACGTGAAAAATACAAAGATTTATCTGCAGAAGAATTTAAAGTTCTTTATGAAATTGAAAAATATAGGTACGAATTATTATCTCAACAAAAATCTTTACAAGCAAACGAATATTCTTCAAAAGGTATGGCTTATACTTTTTTGGGTGCAGGTTTAGGTATGGGGTGTGCTATTGCTAATATTTTAAGTAATTACGAGTTGTTTGAATATGCTTTTTTGCCTTTGGCTGCTTGTGTTTTTAGTGCTTGTGCTTATGGTGTTCGTTTGTCTAATAAATCTTGTAAAATAATAGAAAGCAAATACCAAGATATTGAAGAATTAGATAAATTTGAAAAAATATATAATGAAAAAAAGTTTAAAGAAGAATGTGCTGAATGGCAAAAGAAATAATTAAAGTCCGTATTGATTGCGGATTTTTTTATTTTTTATATGATTTTACGAGAATATTTCGACTTTTCGACAAATTTTGCAAAAGTATTAAAATTTGTTTGATTAATTTTTAAAATTTAGATATACTAAAAGTATAGAAATGCGAGATTATCACGGCTTGTAAACAATCTTCATAATGACAATTTATCTTAATAATTTTTTTAAGATACTCTGTCATTGCGAGGAGCAAAGCTCCGTGGCAATCTCGCTGTTTAAAGTAAAAATAGGGGGTAAAAAATGAAAAATAATATTGTAAAGTTATCCACCGAATTTGCCCACCCGCTGGGGGGGGGG
>JAGART010000208.1 GCA_017622115.1 Clostridia bacterium | reverse complement strand
CCCCCCCCCCCAGCGGGTGGGCAAATTCGGTGGATAACTCTACAATATTATTTTTCATTTTTTACCCCCTATTTTTACTTTAAGCAGCGAGATTGCCACGGAGCTTTGCTCCTCGCAATGACAGAGTACTTTAAAAAAATTATTAAGTTAAATTGTCATTATGAAGAGTGTTTACAAGCCGTGATAATCTCGCATTTCAATACTTTTAGTATATCTAATTTTTTAGAAATAATCAAACGAATTTTAGTACTTTTGCTAATTTAATTGAAAAGTCGAAATATTCTCGTAAAATTATATAAAAAACAAAAAGAGTGAGCAAAACTCACTCTAAATTAGTAATAATAGCCATTATAAAATAGTTCTAAAAACACAGCACCATAAACAAAAGAAACAATCACAGAAATAGTCATCATAATTACTGAAATGATAATTCCAGCAAGACCTAAACCTGTTGGAGTGCCTTCACGTTTTGCTTGATTATAACCAAGGATAGAAAACACCAAACCTAAAACACCGCCTAAAAAAGACAAGATAAAGCCCGCAATAGACATTCCGTTTATTTTATTTGAATTTGTTGGTTGTGTATATTGTTGATTTGAATAAGTATCTGTTGGCGGTGTAGTAGTTTGTTCTTCTTTAACTTTTGCACCACAATTTATACAATATTCTGCATTTTCTTGAATTTCAGTACCACAATGTTTACAAAACATCTTTAAAACTCCTTTTCATTAGTATATTTATATGATAGCAAATAAAATTAGTAGTTGCAAGTATTTTTTATATTTAATCTTGTTTTCTGATACAATTTTTTAAAATATGTATAAAATAAAAAAATGCTTTTCAAATCGTTGTTAATTTTTTAAAAGTTTGTTAAAATCTAATATGAGGTGTATAAATTATGCAATTAAAAATTTTAAAGAAGCAAAATAGCAGTGCGGATTGTATTGTATGTGGAGCACACAGCCATTCATCACTTAAAACTATTTTTTACGAAACCGAAAACGATATAATCGTAGCAAGGTTTAAAAGTCAAGATTTACATCAAAGTTTTCCTGGTCGTATGCACGGCGGAATGGTTACTGCGGTATTAGATGAAGTCATTGGACGTGCGGTAATGATTAAAGACCCAAATCAATGGGGTGTTACAGGCGAAATTAAAGTTCGTTTTATTAAACCTACCCCACTTAACGAAGAACTTCAATGTGTTGGTAAAATTGTTAAAGAAAACAGCAGATTATTTAAAGGTGTTGGCTATCTTGAAACGTTGCAAGGTGAGATTTTAGCAACGTGTGAAGCAACATATTTTAAACTTGATATAGAAAAAATCACAGATGACCCAAACGAAGAATACTGGTTTTATGAGGACACACCACTCCCTGAATTTATGGAAACAACTAATCTAAATATGTTAGACAAACTAGCAGAAAAAATGAATTAAAAAGGAAAAAATTATGCCAAAAAAGCAAGATTTTTATGATGCTACGCAACCAGAAACACCAGAACGAGTACGTGATATAGATGCAGAAATTGCAGAAGCAAAGAAAAAAGCAGATAGCCATAGACAAGCACTCGAAACATTAACACAAGATGAAATATTAAAAAACAAAAAGAAAAATTATGTGGTAACGGTTATTGCAAGTCTTGGTAGTGTAGGTATATTATTAATATTATCTATTGTTTTCTTCATCTTTTTAAAATGGTATGGTGTAGGAGTTGGTTTTGCAGTATTAACTCTAATAGTTGCACAAGTTTGGTTGCATTTCTTTAAAAAATGGAACAAAGTAGAACACGCAAGCCTAGATGAGGATTTGCAAGCAGAATATGAATTGCAAATGAGTTTAAAAGAAAAGCGAACACCCCAACCTAAACAAACTAACGAATTATTAATTAAATTTGAAAAAAGCGGAATATACACAAGCACAACACTTGAAACAATAAATAAACTATACAAAAATTAATATTACCCCACCAACCGCACACTTATT
>JAGART010000207.1 GCA_017622115.1 Clostridia bacterium | reverse complement strand
CTACAAGAGTTGTTAAACTACCTTCAAATCTGCCATAATATAGCTTTTTATCATCACTATATACCATTAAAAGTGGCACATACCCGTCAATTCCTGCATCATACCTAGTAAAAAGCCAAAATCGTTCTATTTTAGTAACACCTTCTGGAGTATCAAATTTTTTAACCAAATCATTATAATATGGAATTTCTAATTCTTTTAAACCAAGACCTTGTGTTAAACTACCAGAATTAAAATCAAAGTTAAAACTATTTACTGCATAATTTAAAGGAAGTAAGTTTTCACTAATTTTGGTATTAATACCTTTAGAAAAATCACTTAAAGTAACCTTTAAATTAGATTTCAAGTTATTAGGAAGTTTTTGTGAATAAATCACTAAATCCACCTCCTCTTTTTCAAAACAACATTATCTTTTCTACGTTTTGCAACTAAAATTGCACGTTCAAAAGTTTCATTCCAAGAAGAAGCATCACTATACATACCTACTAACATATAGTATCGACTAGCAATACCTAACGCAACTAATCTTTGAGTAACTTTATTTTCTACAACTTCTATTTTATCAAGAAAATCGCACAAATTTGCTGGCGAATAGGTATAAATTATATGTAAATAACCTGATTTTGTCTCAAAATAAGTAGGATATTGTGAATATTTTACATCTGTTTTTAAATGACTATCTGTTAAACTTAAAATATCTAAAATAGGTTTTTGAAGTGAACTAAACTCAAAAATACCATTTTGTGAATAAATATCTTCTTCAAATTTTAGAGGAAAATACATAAGAGCCAAACTTTGTATAGTGTCATTCGCACAAGTCAATAACATATTTAGTTTTGAATTTTGTTGTTCAGTAGGAGTTTGAGTACCACCAAGAGATGTAGTTTTTAATAAATCTTCATCTCCTATATATTGTACGGTCAATTTCAACACATCTTGAACCGTCATAGTTAAACCTCCTTTTAAGACCACGTAGTTTTATATGCATTTAAAAAATCGCAGTCTTCTTCTCTTTTATTAGCATAATCAAACATCTCACGAGCCTTCCAAGAAGTTTCATCAGTTATTGCTTTTTTAGCATCTAATTCCAACTTTTCATTGTGTTTTTCAAGTTCTTTTAATACTTTTTCGATATTTTCAACTCTGGTTTTACGTAATTTTGTAATTACCCTAGAATTTAAACCGTTTTCACAAACTATGCAAAAAGTATTGCTTTTTTGCTTGCTATTATGTATTTCATATTGATTTTTAATAGTATTATACACTACATAATATCCGCTATCTATTTCTTTAACTCTATCACAAATATCAAAAATATCGTGAGAAATTTTAATTAATGCCATATTTTTTCCTTTTAATTAACTTAAAACAATCATACCATTGCGATTTGGTCTATTACAAATCAAATCACAATATTTAACCAATGTTGCAGTATGAGCTGCGTATCCTTCTTTTTGGCGAAGAACTTCACCTCTATCATTACTTAACCAAGTCCAATCACAAAGTTGATGCATACTAAATGTACTAGAATCAATAAAGTAAGCATAGTTATCTGGCGTAAATCTATTAGCGATTACAGGTACACCATTAACAGAAATTGCTCTATAACCACCCTCTAAATTAACAATATCAGTATTTAAAGTAAAAGATTTGAGCAATTTTTGATATTCTCTACGCCATTTATGTCCACAAACTATAAAATCAATATTTCCATTATAATTCATTCTAATATCATCAATTGCTTTTAATACATCTATATATGTGAAGTTTTCCTCTTGAATTGTTTGTAAATAAGCATTTAAGAATGAGTTGTGATTTCTGTCTAATCCATATAAATTAAGTATTTTATCAGAATTAAATACAGCACCCAAACCTAAAATTTCATCAGACATACTAGTTGCCAAATGGAATTCAAGGTAATCGTCTTCATAGTCTTCCGGAAATGCGTGCATAGAATCAAAAGTAATTGTATTATTTTCATAATCTACATCAATAATTTCAGCATTATTTAAGTAAGATACAACTTCTTCTGTACCATCAATACCATTAATACGCATACCTATCATAAATTTTCTAGCATCTTTTACTTGATAAACACTACTACTAGGATTAATATCACGATTTTGTGAAAGTATTGTGCTTCCTGTACCATAAATCATTCTTTTTAGGTTAAATTTGCTTGATTCAATCAAATTTTCCATCTCACTATTCAAGAGATTTAAGAAAGCACCTGAATCGTGCTGACTTGCACGCAATGCTTTATCGGAAATTTCAAGTTGTCCATACATATTTTTTAAAGTACTAGTAAGCACAGCGTAATTGTTTTCTTGTGCTTTTGGCAAGCCACCATCTTCTGCACCAGCACCAATACCACCATTAATACCTATTGCAACCATTTTTTTAATTTCTTTACCTGTAATATCTTGTGAAGTTTTTTCAATTTTTGAGTAAAACGGGTCGAGTTCATTATTTAATTGATTATTAACTACTTCAAGATATACATTTTTTAATGCATTATCTGCTGTTTTTAATGAAATCATAAGTGCACCTCCTATAACAATGTAATCATACCCTGTGCATTAGGGCGATTACATACCAAATCAGCATATTTAACCAAGGTAGCAGAGAATGTTGGATAACCTTCTTTTTGTCTTAAAATAGAACCATCATTGTTAGCCAACCATTCCCAATCACAAAGTTGATGCAAATTAAACATTTCTGTATTAAGCATTTGCAAAGTTTTAGTTTTTGCAAATTTATTTCTAACTACTGGAATACCAGTCAATGTAGCAGAAGTAACTCCACCGAACAAGTTTGTAGCATCAATATTTTTTGAATATGATGCGATTAAATTAATAATTGCATAATATGCTTCACTTGAACAAAGCAATACATTTGGTTGATAACCTGAACGCAATTCTATATCATCAAGACATTTTTGAATAAATTCTTCATCAAATGTTGTACCTGAAGTTTGTGATTTAATATAAGGCATCAAACTTTTGTAGTTTTCTCTTATTACACCATAAAGTGTTTCACTATCACCAAATAAAGCACCTAACCCAGTTAATTCACGGTCTTTACTACCTTGAACGCAACATTTGTAGTTAGAAACATTAGAAGTTGTAAAACTTGCAGAAACTTTATCTAAATAAATTTCTTTATTAACTCTATCAACTTGCGTAACCAAAACAGATTGCATATCAGGGTCAAGCACATCACTTATATAAAAATCAAGTAGCAAACCTTCCATAAATGGAGCAGTATTTTCAACTTTTATAGTCTTTTTGCTCGCATCAATTGCAGTAATTGTACTTAATGTACCAGTACCATCACCATAAAACATTCTCGCTAAATTAAATTTACTAGACTCCAACAAAGCGTCCATTTCGGCACCCAATAAGTTTACAAAAGCACCTTCATCATTTGATGATGCTCTTATTGCTTTATCAGTAATTTCAATAGTACCATACAAGTTTTTAAGAGTAGTTACAAAATTTACATAATGAGTTTCGCAACTAGCAGGCAAAGCACCATCTTCTGTACCTGTACCCACACCACCATTTATACCAAAAGGTATAAGTTTAATAATATTTCTACCATAAACATCAGTAGAACTTTGCTTAATTGCACTAAAAATAGGGTCAACTTGCGTATTAAGTTGAGCACTTAAAGCATCTAAATACACTGTTTTTAATGCATTTTGAGCAGTTGTTAATGTAATCATAAACAAAATCTCCTATTTAATCAAAATTTTTTTAGCCAATTCTTTGGCTTCTGCCATAGAAAGAGCATGACTAGATGATTTTGCATTAATTTCCGCTCCTTGCGCCTTTGAAATAACTGCGGGAGCAGATTTTTTAGATTTTAATTCATTTAGATATTGTTGAATGATTTTTTGTTTTAAAGCATCATTTTTAAGTACAATTTGCTCTAAATCTTCATCATTTACAATATTTTCTGTAAATTTTTTCTCTAAAACTTTTAACCAAGCCATTTGCAAGGGATTTTGCGAATTTGCAACAATCTTATCTTGCACTAATACTTGACCTATTTCTTTTACATAACTTTT
>JAGART010000023.1 GCA_017622115.1 Clostridia bacterium | reverse complement strand
GGCAAACATAATAAAAAACAACAGCAAATCATTACAGTTATACTTATAATTTGTATCCCTTTAATCATTTAATCCCCTTTTCTAGTTAATTTGCGTTGAAATAATATCAATATCTATAATATCTTCATAAAGAGCACCTTCTGTTAAATTTGATATATCAAATTGCAACGTAAAATAATATTCCTCATAATTTTCATTACTCACGATTAAATTAGAATTTTGATAAGTCCAAATTTTTGTAGTACTATCATAACTTGCAGAAAACGCAAGGTTTTGTGTGCTTGCACTATTTAATAAATCAACATTTGTTGCTATTTTTTGTGTTGATATCAAACTATTTGCTGATATAAATCCTGATATATTATTTAAGGTATCGCAAATTTTAATTTGAATGACAAATTTATAAACAACCTCATTTAATTTATAACTATTATTTGAATTTTGCGAATAGTTTTTTAAACTAAACGTATAATCAACTTTGTTTCCATTTTGGTTTTTTAATCCAGTTAAATTTATATTGCTATAATTTGTATTAACTATCATATTAGCTACATTAGCATTGTTTATAGAGGTTGTATTAGTAGAGTACTTGGAATATGTAAATACAGCACAAAAAACACTCAACAAACAAATAAAAGTCAATAGACTATATAATACTATTGAATGTTTAGATTTTTTGTCTTTCATATTACCTTTCCTTTTAATTTATTTTTTTACTTTTTTTAGATTTAAACATTCGCACAAAAAGATAAATCAACACAATCACTAACACGATTAATAATAACCCCACAGGTGATTGTAAAAAAGCGAGAATTCCACCTACCCCAGCCCATACAGATATTACTTTACCATAAATTTGTTCAAATTTCAATAAATCTGTGTCTTCATCATTTTCAAAATAGTCGCCTTTTGTAACAAAATCACCATTTTCCACACGCACTATTCTATGTGTAACTACAATATTATCTTTATTTTTAAATGTTACTATATCTCCAACTACATATTCATTTTGTTTTTGTATTATAATCATATCATTAACGTTAATTGTAGGGCTCATACTACCTGAAACCACCACAGCAGTACCTACGCCAAAAATCATAGGCAACTGTTCTTTTAAGAAAACTTTATTTACAAAAACATAACCAACAAGCAATAAAATAGAAATAACTATTACATATAAAACAGAATAAAATATAATTTTAGCAACTTTCATTCTTTACTCCTATTTTAAGAAAAATGAGCAGAAGCATTGCCCTGCCCATTATATTAAAATTAAATAACTTGTTCAACTGTTGTTGAAAGTGACAATGTAACAGACATATCTTTTCCCGCAATAGCCAAATCAGCCAAAGCAGTATCTTTTGCATCATCATTACCAGTAAAAGCCCATTCCCAGTTGATTTCAGCAGTAGAAGTACCTAATCCAGCACCAGCATCTACATAACTTGTAACAACTATCTCGATAGTACGAATATTTGTGCCATCTGCCAAAGTATTTGTTGCTTCATTTTGAGCAGAAATTTCTTTATTATCTGCCTTTGCTCCGATATAAAACTTAATAGGTTTGTAATCTTTTACTGATGTTTCTTCCCAACCAGCACCATAAACAACTGTATATTTAGTTGTAATTTTTACAGCAACTTCGGGAGTACCTGCTAAATCTAAAGAAACTTTACCACTAGTACCTGGTGCTACTACTGGTGCATCAGATTTAACGATATTAGTAATGCCATTTGCTGTTGTACTAGGTGTATAAGTAGTATTAAATGCAGGTGTACTTGGATTATCTGTTGAAGGAGTAATTGTTACACCCCATTTAGCAACACTTGCAGAACCAGAACTATCTTCACTAGTAGTATATTTTGCAACAGAGTTGGCTACAAACATACCAGACAACAAAGTAATACCAATAATGGCCAATACAGCAAAAAACAATCCTGTACTCAACTTTGATTTCATAACAAAAATCTCCTTTAATAAGAATTAATATACTCAACATATATCACAAAAAAATAGACTTGTCAAACATCTTTTTAATTTTTGTCTTTTTTAACAAATTTGTTCTTTTTGTCATTTATGATGATTATGCGAGGAGTAGTTTCATCTTCTTCATTCTTTACTTTTATGTATTCATCTACCTTCTTTTGAACCAACTCATTAACCATTTTTCTTTGTCTAATTACTTCAAATAATACAATACAAATAACGATTAAATTTACAAATATAACAATTCCCCAAGGGGTGTGCATAAACTTACAAAACTCACCTAAAACAAGGAAATTACCTCTATAAATACCTATTACATCATATTGAGAAACCCAATAATCATCAATGTAATTATTATTATCACCACGAGTTTGATACAAGCGTTCTGTTTCTTTAAATTCTATATCAATAATTCTATGAGTTATAATCTTATTATCATAATAATAAGCGATTATATCTCCTTCTTTTAGTTGCATATAATCTATATTTTCAACAAAAATCAACTGACCTGACTTTATTTCAGATTCCATTGAATCAGATTGAATTAATAAAGGAGTTATACCAAAAATAGAAGGGGCTTTTGTCGGTTCTATTATAGATTTAGTTGCTATTACTAAATTTATAATCATAATCGGTAATAAAACCAAAATAACTATAAACATAATTATTAAAAATGCATAGTGAGCAGTATTTGATTTTTCTTTTTGTTCTTCTGTTTTCACCTGTTTAGAATTTTTACCGCTCAACTCACAATCATTTTCATTTGATAGATTTTCCGTTTTTACTTCAACTTGCTCTAAATCTTTGGACACAATCATACTCCTTGCAAATTGTTTTATGTATATTATCACACTTAAAAAAAATAGTCAATATAATCATAAAACAAATCAAATTGTATTAAAATTAATTTTTTCTGTATTTTTTTATATTTTTGCTTTAATTTAATAGACAAATTTTAAAAATGCTGTTACAATTAAGTTGTACTTAAAAAATAAGTACTTTGGTAGGACTTTCCTACAACCGTCTAACAAAAAAATAGGAATGGGTATTATTAAGGATATTGCTAAATTTTTTAGCAATATTTTTTATTTTT
>JAGART010000206.1 GCA_017622115.1 Clostridia bacterium | reverse complement strand
AGTAATTGAGCAAGAAATTGAAGATAAACTTGCCGATGAAATTCTATCAGGAAAACTTCCAGAAGGTGCAAAGGTTACTGTCGATGCCGATATTGATGCAGGAAAATTAAAATTTAGAATTTATCAACCTAAATAATTTTTAAAAAGTCTATTTAACCAAATAGGCTTTTTTTAAATGTCTTTTCGCTTGACTTTTAAAAGTTTAAAACATATACTTTTTATTAACGCAAATAGTAGTTTGCTGTAATAAAATTAATAAAGGAGTAAAAAAATGAAGAAGCGTTTATTATCATTGTTTGTCTTTTGTGCAATGTTTGTTTCTGGGGCTTTAATGTTTGTTGGTTGTTCGCCTGCGACAAGCGATTTTACAGTAGAAATTTCAGAAACAGCCGACTTTGAAATAAAAGATGGCAATGTAATAGAAATGACTTTTGGTGATGCAATTAATATTCAAAGTTCAGATATCGTAGTAACCGCCAACTACGAAGATGGCTCTACAAAAGTTATTCCTAATGAAGAATTTGAACTTGTTTTACCTGATTTAAACACTCACGCAGAAAGTTATGACGGAAGACAATGTTATAAAGCAGGGGAACACACTATTGATATTCTTTATCAAGATGAACTTGCTTGTCAAATCACTTTAAGAGTTGCTAAAAAACAAGTTAGTATGAGTGGCTTGGAATGGGATTATACAACACCTTTTGTTTACGACAACGAAACTCATTATGTTCAAATCAAACAAGACACTATCCCTGCTGGCGTTGGTGTAACTTTTAAAGATTATGAACGTACATCAGGTTATTGTTTTTATACATCACAAGGTAGTGGAGATGGCTATTATACTGCAAAAGCGCTTTTTAACCATTCAAGTTCTATTGAGTTAATCGATACAGAAACCACCGAACTTAAATGGCAAATTTTGCCAAAAGAAATAGATATGAGTGGCGTTCAATGGAGATATATGACAGAGTATACTCCAGAACGTGATTGCTTTAAAGAAACAACAGAACCTTTTGTTTATGATGGTTATTCAAAAAGAGTAGAAATAGACCCAGATACTTTGCCTACAAGCGAAATGTATAATTGCTTCCCAGAGCATTTTATTAAATATGGTGCAAGTGCAGATGGAAACGTACAAGAAACTAGTATTCCAGGTGAATATACTTTGAATGTATCTTTTGAACACAAGTCATTTAAATTTATAAATGCTCCAACAAGTTTGAGTTGGGAAATTTCAAAGCAAATTATAAACTTATCTGATGATAATATTGTTTGGGAATATGCTTTGGGACAAGAAACCACTACTAAAGCAATGCCTACAAACAATGCATTTACATACAACAAAACAGAATTTTCTAATGAAACTGGTGTTGTGCCAGTTGTAAAAAATAATCTTGCGGATATTGTTCCTGCGGAAGTTTATGAACACATTTCTTGGGAAGGGGCTTCAACTCCTAGAATAAGATACACAGGTGCTGGTTATTCTGCTTATTCAGTTAATCAACGTAGTCCTGTGGTATGGACTTCTGCCGAAGATTACACTACAACATTTATTATAGATTATTCTGTTTGGGCTGATTGCTATAAGTTTGCTGGTGATTTAAATGAAGACGGAATTTATAAGGCAACTTTAACTTGGAAAGTAAACAAAGCAGATGTTGATTTGTCTGGTTATTCTTGGTCTGTTGAAGAAGGAGCGGAATTGCCATTTACAGGTGTTGCGCAAATTCCTTATTTAAAGAATGCTAGTGGCGAAAAGTTAGTTGAAGGTCTTACAAGATACGAGAGAGTAGGTAATGGCTATTATGATTTAGGCTTGTATGTGCGTACACATTCAATTAAGGCTGTTTTTGATACAACTAACTACAACATTACTGCTTTGCCTGATGGTGTTTCTGGTACTAATACTTGTATTTTGT
>JAGART010000205.1 GCA_017622115.1 Clostridia bacterium | reverse complement strand
CTGGTGTTGATTTAATTATTGATGATACCCCAGAGGCAATAGTTCTTTCTGGATTTGACCCGATTAGACGTGAAATTGCAAGGATTTCTATTAATAAACTTATTCAAGATGGTAGAATTCACCCAGCTCGTATTGAAGAAATAGTTTCAAAAACTCGTAGAGATATGGAGCACGAAATCAAAGAGGCTGGTGAGTCTGCTGTGTTGGAAGCTGGTATTATAGGCTTGCATCCAGAATTAGTAAAGAATTTGGGTAGATTGAAATATCGTACAAGTTATGGTCAAAATGTTTTAAAACATTCAATAGAAGTGGCATATTTAGCTAGTATGATGGCTGCCGAATTAGGTTGCGATGAAAAAGTTGCTCGCCGTGGCGGACTTTTACACGATATAGGTAAAGCAGTTGACCACGAAGTCGAGGGTACACACGTTTCAATAGGTACACAATTAGCACGTAAGTTTAAAGAAAATGAAAAAGTTATAAATTGTATCGAGGCTCATCACGGAGATGTGGAATTTACTTGTATTGAAGCTATGCTTGTACAAGCCGCTGATGCAATTTCAAGTGCTAGACCGGGTGCACGTAGAGAATCATTAGAAAGTTATGTTCATAGACTTGAAAAATTAGAGGAAATTGCCTCATCATTTAAAGGTGTAGAAAAAGCCTATGCAATTCAAGCAGGTCGTGAAATTCGTATTGCTGTTAAACCAGATGAAATTTCAGATGAACAAACTATAATTTTAGCCCGTGATATTGCAAAACGTATCGAAGAAGAAATGGAATATCCTGGACAAATCAAAGTTAATGTCATTCGTGAATTGCGTTCTGTTGACTTCGCAAAATAAGGAGTTGCTATGCAAATTGCAGATGCTCATAATGATTTGTTGATGAATTTAGTTTCAAAGAAACAAATTAATAATTACTTACAGAAAAATGTCGTAAATATCTTTACGGCATTTTATGTTTGTCCAAAATTACAAAAGTTAGGTTACAATAATTTATTAGATTTGATTTTGAAAAAGTATGATTTAATATCTTGCTTTCCTCAATGTACTCTTACATTAGAAAATATAGGTTATATAGTAAATAAAACTAGTTTATATAGATTAATAAAGCTAAAACCATTCTGTGCGACTCTTACGTGGAATTTTAATAATTGTCTTGCTGGTGGGGCATACGATAACGGCTCTTTAACAAACTGGGGTAAACTTGTTATAAACGAATTAGAAAACAATCAAATATTAATAGATGTAGCACATTTAAACGAAATTTCATTTTATGAATTTATTAAAATAACTTCAAAACCTATATTTTGCTCTCATACTTGTAGTAAGAGTATATATAGCATAAATAGGAATTTATCCAACATTCAACTAAAAATCATAAAAGATACTGGTGGTTTTGTCGGGTTGTGTTTGTATAATTCTTTACTATATAATCAAGTGGCTGACTTTGAATTAATTCGGAAACATTTAGACGTATTTTTACAGTATGCAGGTGAAAATAATGTTGGATTTGGCACAGATTTTAATGGAACAGGGGAGCAAAATCCAATAGGTATCAAATTTGATTATATTGGTTTAGATAAGTTGTACGATTATTTATTAAATTTTTATGATAAAAGTTTATTACAAAAAGTATTTTATCAAAACTTAATAAATTTTAAAAATAAGTTTAAATGATAATCTAAAAAATAGTTGGCAATTTATATTTTTCGTGATATACTGATATGTGTAGTTAAGTAAAATTAATGTAAAAAGATGACAACACTTTTATTCAAAACTAGGTAAAAAAAAGAAAAAACGGTAAACACCGTTTTAATAAAAAAAGCCTTATTTAGAAGGCTTTTAATGGCAGGGGAGCAGAGAATCGAACTCTGACCAATGGTTTTGGAGACCACTACTCTACCGTTAAGCCATTCCCCTGTAAAAGTAATTTAATTGTACTAAATAAATTAACTTTTGTCAACTATTTACATCAAATTACTTAATTTTTCTTATAAAATCTTTCAAATTTTTTCCAGCAAATTGCTCTGCTGTTTTTCTACCATATTTGTTTAAAATAACATTT
>JAGART010000204.1 GCA_017622115.1 Clostridia bacterium | reverse complement strand
GTGTTTTTAGCATTTTTATCAACTTTTTCGCTAGATTTGTTATCTAAATTAGAAAGTTGATTTTCACTATTATCTAATTGTTCTTTTTTTAATTTCGCCAACTCCATAGTCTTTTGAGTAAAAGATTTACGCAAACTATCATAAGCGTCTTTTAACGTTTTTACAGATTTAAAAGTACCCAAATCAGTCCCATCTGGTTGTAAATTCTCCACTTCATTTTGAATACTTTGATTATCTAAAATATTTTCCATATTAATAAAACTCCTAATTAAATTTGTTTATATGACGAGCAAACAATTAATTTTTAGTTGTATTTATATTATTTTCCGCTAAAATTGATAGTTTTTTAAACTTTTTATGCATTCTTACGTGTTCTAACATTTTTTGACGTAAATTTTTACTCTTTTGACAAGCCTTTTCAAAATCAGCACTCAACATAAAAGCAGTATGCGTATTTATATGTAAATCGTGGTCGTGGATTTCCAAAACCTCTGGTGTTTTGTTATCGATAAAATCGATATTTTCACGTTTTGCTTTTTCTATTTGCAAATTATTATTGTCCAAAGCATCTTCCCAAACACCAAAACCAAGCATTTCCATAACTTTTAAACGCATAGAATTTGATAATTTTCCATTTTCATCATGTAAAAGTCCTGCTTTGTACAAATCAAACACCATATTACGTTTTTGAGCAACAGTTTCCCCAAGTTCACTTTCTGTTTCAAAAGTAACATCATCACTTGTAATTTGGCTACTATCCCAATAAAACAACTTACTTGTACCATTTTCGCCCACAAGTTTATTTATTCTTTGAGTTGTTATAAATTGTTTGTATAATCTTAAAATTTGACGACCAATTTCTTTCATTGCAAATTTTATATATTCACCACTTGCAGAAACACGCATATCTTCTTGTTCCACCAAAAGTTGAAGTGCTACACCACTTAAATTTGAAAGAGAAGCTGCATTTGAACCAAAAATATCACTTACTCCACTAATATTTGTAAATTCGTTGATGAGTTTGTCTTCTTCATCTCTAAAATCAACAGGCAAACTAGAAGTTGACAACATTTGAGGAGCACGAGCACCTTGACGATATATCAAAACTTTTCCTGGGCTTAATCCCTCTTCTTCTAGATTGTCAATATCAACAGAACCATCTTCAACGCTCATTACTCCCATACATAAGCGGTTCATAAACTCGTGTTTTCTGTTTTTTACAGCATTATAAGCACGTTGAACAGGAATGCAACGTTCTACAATACTTGTTCCCCAAAACATAGATGGTTGTCCAATACTAATTTGTCTAATAAAAGGAAAACCTCTTTCGCCATTTTGAAGATTTTTATAAGGTAATTCACCATCATATAACAATTTATCGCCCGCAATAATAACTAAACGACCATTTGGATATTTTTTATTTGGCATTTCATAACGTTCAATTACCATTGCGTGATTGTGTTTTACTGTTTTTGAAACTTTGCCAGAACGAGATGTATAACCCAAACCACCTGCAACTTGCGAATTTTGCAAATTATAAGTGTCTATATCTTCGCCTTCTACATCAACTCCCCAATGTCTTTTAATGGTATTGATATCATAGGCACGTGCGTGAATTATACTTTGACAGCAATCCAACGATTCGGCAGTATTACTATCTGGATAAATTTCAAAAGGCGAACAAACAATAACATCAACATCTCCTTCATAAATACGTTCACCCAAAGTGGTAAGCCCAACAACACTTCCAGCAGAATCGTTCCAAACTATTTTGTAAAAAGAAGTTCCACAAATCTCACTCCAACGAGTTGCTTGAGAAACTAACTCACTTAATTCGATTTTTGAAGCAACAGATTGCAAAATATCTTTACAAATATGAGCATTACTTACATCATCTTGTTCACTACTTGCAGGCAAAACTGTCATTGTTGGGCGAACTTTTGCCAATTTTGACAATCTTGTATCAACAAGCGGTGCAATATGATTGTACACTTCTCTTTCTTGCCAAAAATATTGCTTATCAAAATCATCAAGGGTATCATTAACCCCTATTCCGCAATATTGATTACCCATAACAAAATTTAGATTTAATTGCCATTGAGCATCAAATGGTTTGCGTTCTTCTTGTCTTTGCTCAAAATCTTTTTTAATCTCACGAACTAAATCTTTTTCTAATGAAGATTTTGATTTTTGAGCTGTTTTTTGATTGTTTTGCATTAAAAAACCTCACTTTTTCTTAATTTTTTAAATAAAATTTACTTTTTACAGATTTAGGTACTACAAGTTTAGCCATTTTTTCGTAAAGTTCTATTGCACAAGATTGACACAAATTTATACTTGCTTTACTAAATTTGATATTGCAGTAAATTTCATTTTTACATTCGACCTTACCAGCACATTTAACTCTTTTATTAGTTAAGCATACTTTCACACTACACCTCCTTTCGCAATTTCAGCGATTATCGATTTTTTAAGTTCCAACAACTCCTCATCAGTCATATTTTTTATTTTATCAAAATCTGATTCATAACATTTTTCTAATAAAGCACGTGCAGCATTAATATCAGGAGGAATATGTTTTGTTGTAACTTTTTTCTTAACTAATTTCATTTCGTTTTCATCATTTACATATTCTTCTACAACTTCATCAACAGTATAACCCATTGCCTTTTTTAAAAGGGATTTTGTTAATTTCTCATTTTCTTTTTCAATATTAATAATACCACCTCCGTTTATTATTAAATTTTGACCTTGCGATTAATTTTTCTTTATGTTGCTGTACTTGTGTAGGTTTTTGTTCTAACTTTATAGCACTTTCTGGCCTAGACATTATGTAATAACGAAGTTCGTCCATTGCGTGGTCATCTTTTTTTATAGGTGCATCATTATTTCCCCACCAATAGCCTTTAATTTCTCTAATCATATTTACACAATTTGAAAAAATATATAGTTTTACATCACCATTTGCATTTTTTAGATAACTTTTTACACGAGATATGCCAGAAAACAAATCTTTATTAACATTTGTATTAACATTAATCCCATAATCTAAAAAAAGTTCACTTACACTTTTTGGACTTGCCAAAGTCTTTTGATTTGCAGCAGGGTCTATCAAACAATCATAATATCCGTTAAATCCCGCTTTCCAACTCAAATTTTTGCAAATTTCTTTAATTTTGTTTGCGTGATGCTCTAATGTTTGACCTGCCTCGTAATGTTCTGCAATCACATAAATATTCCCATCATAATCGACAGCGTACCAGTGACAACTCAATGGATTATGTAATCCTGGGTCGATACTGATTTTGTCATACCAATCGAGCGGAACAGCAAAAGGTTCAATAACGTGTACATCTTGTTGAAATTCACTATAAACTAATCCACCTTTTGCACAAAACTTTCCATATCGCCTACTATCCAAATCTTCATTACTCAAAATCTTTGACATTGTTTCGACTTCATTTTTATCAAGATAAGGGTTATCCGCCCATTCCATTTCTTCACACCAAACCTCTGGGTCATTGCTTTCGTTTAGATAAATTTGATTGTAAACCCACGTTAAACCTTTTAATGGTGTCATAGTTCCAAAAACATCACCCACTTTATCTAAAACACGCATT